>NZ_DAOLAJ010000008.1:0-49377 GCF_035325185.1 Enterovirga sp.
CCGGCAAGCCGCTGCTGATCGTCGCCGAGGACATCGAGGGCGAGGCTCTCGCGACGCTCGTCGTCAACAAGCTGCGCGGCGGCCTCAAGGTCGCGGCCGTGAAGGCTCCGGGCTTCGGCGACCGCCGCAAGGCCATGCTCGAGGACATCGCGATCCTGACCGCCGGCCAGACGATCTCCGAGGACCTGGGCATCAAGCTCGAGAACGTGACGCTCCAGATGCTCGGCCGCGCCAAGCGCGTCCGCATCGAGAAGGAGAACACCACGATCATCGACGGCGCCGGCTCCAAGGCCGACATCGAGGCGCGCGTGGGCCAGATCAAGGCGCAGATCGAGGAGACCACCTCGGACTACGACCGTGAGAAGCTCCAGGAGCGCCTGGCCAAGCTCGCGGGCGGCGTCGCGGTGATCCGCGTCGGCGGCTCGACCGAGGTCGAGGTGAAGGAGAAGAAGGACCGCGTCGACGACGCCCTGCACGCGACCCGCGCGGCCGTGGAAGAGGGCATCGTCCCCGGCGGCGGCGTCGCCCTGCTCCTCGCCAAGAAGGCCGCCAAGGCCGTGAAGTCGGACAATGCCGAGGTTCAGGCCGGCATCAATATCGTGCTCAAGGCTCTCGAGTCGCCGATCCGCCAGATCGCGCAGAATGCGGGTGTCGAAGGCTCGATCGTGGTCGGCAAGATCCTCGACAACGGCGGCGAGACCTACGGCTTCAACGCCCAGACCGAAGAGTACGTGGACATGCTGAAGGCCGGCATCGTCGATCCGGCCAAGGTGGTTCGCGCGGCTCTCCAGGACGCGGCGTCGGTGGCGGGCCTCCTGGTCACGACCGAGGCCATGGTCGCCGAGGCGCCGAAGAAGGAATCGGCTCCCGCCATGCCCGGCGGCGGCATGGGCGGCATGGGCGGCATGGACTTCTAAGTCCATCCGTCATCCCGGACGCGCCGCAGGCGCGAGCCGGGACCGTTCCCCGAATGCGAAGGGCCGGCGAAAGCCGGCCCTTTTCATTGCCGTATCCCAGATCAGACCGGCCCGTTCTTTCCCGCGCGTCATGGCCGGCCTTGTGCCGGCCATCCACGAGCAAGGCGTGTGTGGCTGGGACAAGCCCGGCCATGACGCTCGAGAAGAAGCAGGCCGAGCCGACCCGCCGGATTCGTATCAGCTCTCCACGCCCGTGAGGCCGATCTGCGCGAGCTTGGCGCGCACGGCCTCGACGGGCCGCTTCAGCTTGAGGCTCATGACCGTGACGGGAATGCGCTCCCGGGCCATTTCCCGAAGCTGCTGGATCGCATCGAGCGTCCAGCCCTGCTGCTGGTTCATCGGCTCCTCCGTGGCTGCACGGAGACAACCCCTCCGCCGCGCGGAGGTTTCCAGCTACGCCATCACGACGACGCGGTTCGATTGCAACGTGCGGCCGTAGAGATGGATGATGTCCTGGTTGATCATGCGGATGCAGCCGGACGAGACATTGGTGCCGATCGTCTGGGGCTCGGTCGTGCCGTGGATGCGGTAGCCGGAATCGCGCCCGTTCGCCGCGAGGATCATGGCGCGGGCGCCGAGCGGGCTGTCCGGGCCGCCGGGGACGCCCATGCCGCGCGGGGTCTGCACGAGCCGCGGCGCGACCGTCGGGTCGCGCTCGATCATCTCGCGAGGGGGAATCCAGTCCGGCCAGGAGCGGCGGACCGCGACCTTGGCCTCGCCGCTCCAGAGGAAGCCCTCGCGGCCGACGCCCACCCCGTAGCGGGTCGCCCGCCCGCCGCCTTCCACGTAATAGAGCGAGTGGTTCTGCGGCTCGATCACGATCGTGCCCGGTGCCTCGGCGGTCGCGTAGCGCACGTTCCGGCGCAGATGCTCGGGCGCCATCAGGGTGTAGTCGAAGGCCGCGACGGGGAAGGGCTCCCCGGTGATCGGCCCGTAGATGCTGTTGAATTCGGCTGAGCGCGGCGTCAGCTTCGGGGGCGGGAGCGAGGCGGTCGTCTCGGGCGCGACGCTGCCGAAGACCGGCATGGCCCTGTCCGAGGAGCAGGCGGCGAGGGCCGCCGCGAGGCCACCGAGGCCGAGGAACGACACTGCCCGACGCGTGACTGACATGACCGGCTCCGAACGCCCGCTCCCGGCTTCTAGAGCCCCGGGGCTTTAGATTTCGTTGACCCTGACTCTCCCCGGTCAGGCGAGCACGACGACGCGCGTTCCGACCTGCACCTGGTCGGAGAGGTCGATGACGTCCTGGTTGATCAGCGCGATGCAGCCCGTCCCGACATCGGTTCCGACCGTCTCCGGGTTCGGCGTGCCGTGGATGACGAAATCGCTGCTCCGCCCCGCCGCGGCGAGGAGGAGGCCCCGCGCGCCGGCCGGGCTGCGGGGCCCGCCGGGGATCGCGCCGGCCGTGGCGGCGGGCTTTGCGAGCTGCGCCCAGCCGATCCCGCCGCCGGAGGCGACGGCCTGGGAGAGGGGCCATTCCGGCCAGGAACGCTTCTCCGCCACCGTGGCCGCGCCCGAGAAGCCCCGCGCCATGGGGCCGACCGCGATGCCGTAGCGGCGCGCGCGGCCGGGCGAGGTGACGAGATAGAGGATGTGGCGGGGCGGATCGATCACGACCGTGCCCGGAGGCTCGAGCCCGACATAGGGGATGTCGGCGCGCAGGAAGGCGGGATCGATCACCGAGACGTCGAGCGCCGCCACCTTGAATTTCTCGTGCGGGAGGGCGCCATAGACCTTGGCATAGTCGGGGGTCTCGATCGGCCCCTGTCCCTGGCGGGAGCCGCTCTTCGCCGCGGTGCCGAAATCGGGCAGGGTGGCGCAGCCTGCGAGGCCTGCGGGAGCCAGCGCCATCCCGAGGGCGGCGCGGCGGGTGGGATGACGCATGACGGCGCTCCGAACGCAACTCGCCTGTCACGATGCGCGAAGATGGTTGACGTCCGGTTGCGGCTGACGCGCGTCGCGGCGCCTGCTACGAGACGACCGCAGGAGCTGTTCCGAAGGTTCGCCGATGTCCACCTCGATGCCGGGCGCCAAGGCGCCCTCTTCCACGAAGCCGTCCTCTCCCCTGGCCCGCCTCTTCTCCCCGGGCCCCGCGACCTGCATCGAGGATCTGCGGCGGCTCGCGCAGAGGCGCGTGCCGCGCATGTTCTACGACTACGCCGATTCGGGCTCCTATTCGGAGGGAACCTATCGCTCCAACGAGACCGATTTCGCGAAGATCAAGCTCCGCCAGCGCGTCGCGGTGGACATGACGAACCGCACCCTCGCCTCGACCATGGCCGGCGAGCCGGTGGCGATGCCCGTCGCGATCGCGCCCACGGGGCTCACGGGCATGCAGCACGCGGACGGGGAGATCCACGCCGCCCGCGCCGCCGCCAAGGCGGGAGTGCCCTTCACCCTCTCCACCATGAGCATCTGCTCGATCGAGGATGTCGCCGAGAATACCGACAAGCCGTTCTGGTTCCAGCTCTACGTGATGCGCGACCGCGACTTCATCGGCCGGCTGATCGAGCGGGCGCGGGCGGCGCAATGCTCGGCCCTCGTCCTCACGCTCGACCTCCAGATCCTCGGCCAGCGCCACAAGGACGTGAAGAACGGCCTCTCGACGCCGCCCAAGCCCACCTTGAGCAACCTGATCAACCTCGCCACGAAGCCGCGCTGGTGCTTCGGCATGCTGGGCACGCAGCGGCGCACCTTCCGCAACATCGTGGGCCATGCGCAGGGCGTGGGCGACCTCTCCTCGCTCTCCTCCTGGACGGCGGAGCAGTTCGATCCGAGCCTGTCCTGGGACGACGTCGCGCGCATCAAGGACCAGTGGGGCGGCAAGCTGATCCTGAAGGGCATCCTCGACCCGGAAGACGCGGAGATGGCGGCCCGCAGCGGGGCCGATGCGCTCATCGTCTCGAACCACGGCGGGCGCCAGCTCGACGGCGCCCTCTCCTCGATCTCGGCCCTGCCGGCGGTCGTGGAGACGGTCGGCAGCCGCATCGAGGTGCTGTTCGACGGGGGCATCCGCTCGGGCCAGGACGTGATCAAGGCGCTGGCGCTCGGCGCGCACGGCACCTTCATCGGCCGTGCCTTCCTCTACGGGCTGGGCGCGGGGGGCGAGGCCGGCGTGACGCAATGCCTCGACATCATCCGCAAGGAACTCGACGTCACCATGGCGATGTGCGGCCTGCGCGACGTGCGCCAGGTCGATGCGCGCATCATCGCCGATCTCGGCGACCTCCTGTCGCGCTCCCGGCCCGACACGGCGGCGCGGTCCGCGGCGGAATAGGCCGCCGTTTCCGGGAGGCGCAGGCGAGGGCCTCGTTCTTACGAATGGCTTGAACCGGAAGGCGAAGCCCGGTAGCCCTCCCGCGCAACGCCGTCGCGCCGCCGCGCTCCGGCGACAATCTTGCCAGGGAGTTGGAAATGTCCTTGTCTCGCCGTCACCTGCTCGCGCTCGGCGGCGCGGGCGCCATCGGCAGCATCGCCTCGCCCCAGGTCGTCCGCGCCCAGGCTCCGGAATTCACCTACAAATACGCCAACAACCTGCCCGATACCCACCCGATGAACGTGCGGGCGCGCGAGATGGCCGAAGCCATCCTGAAGGAGACGGGCGGGCGCCTCCAGATCAAGATCTTCCCGACGAGCCAGCTCGGCTCGGACACGGACACGCTGAGCCAGCTCCGCTCGGGCGCGGTCGAGTTCTTCACGCTCTCGGGCCTGATCCTCTCGACGCTGGTGCCGGCCGCCTCCATCAACGGCATGGGCTACGCCTTCAAGGATTACGACGCGGTCTGGCAGGCGATGGACGGCGATCTCGGCGCCTATGTGCGGGGGCAGATCTCCAAGGCCGGGCTCGTCGCCATGGAGAAGATCTGGGACAACGGCTTCCGGCAGACGACCACCTCGAATCGGCCGATCGTCACCCCGGACGATCTGCGCGGCCTGAAGCTGCGCGTGCCGCCCTCGCCCCTCTGGACGTCGATGTACAAGGCCCTCGAGGCGTCGCCCGTCTCGATCAACTTCAACGAAGTCTATTCGGCGTTGCAGACCAAGGTCGTCGACGGCCAGGAGAACCCGCTCGCCATCATCGCGACCGCGAAGCTCTTCGAGGTTCAGAAATACTGCTCCCTCACCAATCATATGTGGGACGGCTTCTGGTTCCTGGCCAACCGGCGCGCCTGGGAGCGCCTGCCCGAGGACGTGCGCAAGATCGCGGCCAAGCACATCAACGAGGCGGGCGTGAGGGAGCGGGCGGACGTCGCCAAGCTCAACGCCCATCTCCAGCAGGATCTGGCCAGCAAGGGGCTCGCCTTCAACCAGCCCGATCCGCTTCCCTTCCGCGACAGGCTGCGCGCGGCGGGCTTCTACAAGGAATGGCAGGGCAAATACGGCGAGGAAGCCTGGGCCATCCTCGAGAGGGCGGTCGGCAAGCTGTCCTAGGCGGGGAAGCCCCTCCACCATGCGCAGGGCGGTGGAGGGGCGCCCCGCAACATCCATCAGCCTGCGGATGCGAGGACACCATCCGATGACCGCCGAAGCCCCGAGGGGCGGGGTCGCGCCCTGCACGAAGCGGGTGATGAACCTGTCCCATTTCCTGCGCCGGAACGCGATGCGCCATGGCGGCGAGATCGCCTTCGTCCGGGGCGAGGAGAGCTGGACGTGGTCCGAGATGGACCGGCGGGTCGACGCCATGGCGGCGGCGCTCGCGGAGCGCGGCGTCGCCAAGGGCGACCGCGTGCTCGTCCAGGCCCGGAACTCGAACCAGATGTTCGAGTCCATGTTCGCCTGTTTCCGGCTCGGCGCCGTCTGGGTGCCGACGAATTTCCGCCAGACCGCGGCGGAAGTCGCCTATCTCGCCGAGGCGAGCGGCGCGAGCGCGATGATCTGCGGGTGCGAATTCCCGGACCATGCCGCCGCCGCCCGCGCGGCCGCCCCCGCGATCCGCTTCGTCGTCTCGATCGGCCTCTCGGATTTCGGCGAGGATTACGACGCGCTCGTCGTGGCGCATGACGGGCGGCCGGTCCCCGTCGCCGACGTCCTGCACGACGATCCCTGCTGGTTCTTCTTCACCTCCGGCACGACCGGGCGGCCGAAGGCGGCGGTGCTCACCCACGGCCAGATGGCCTTCGTCGTCACGAACCATCTCTGCGACCTGATGCCGGGCACGACGCATCGCGACGCCTCGCTCGTCGTCGCGCCGCTCTCGCACGGGGCGGGCGTCCACCAGCTCGCCCAGGCCGCGCGCGGGGCGAAGACGGTCCTGCTTCCCGGCGAGCGCTTCGACGTCGCCGAGGCGTGGCGGCTGGTGGAGAAGTGGCGCGTCACCAACATGTTCACGGTGCCGACCATCGTGAAGATGCTGACCGAGCATCCGGCCGTGGACGCGCACGACCATTCCTCTTTGCGCTACGTCATCTATGCCGGCGCGCCGATGTATCGCGAGGACCAGAAGCATGCGCTGGGGAAGCTCGGCAAGGTTCTGGTGCAGTATTTCGGCCTTGGCGAGGTGACCGGCAACATCACCGTGCTGCCGCCCTCCCTGCACGAGGTCGAGGACGGCCCCGCCGCCCGCATCGGCACCTGCGGCTACGAGCGCACCGGCATGCAGGTCTCGATCCAGGACGAGGAGGGCCGCGAGCTGCCGCCCGGCCGGCAGGGCGAGATCTGCGTCTGCGGACCCGCCGTCTTCGCGGGCTATTACGACAACCCGGACGCCAATGCGAAATCGTTCCGGGACGGCTGGTTCCGCACCGGCGATCTCGGCCATCTCGACGAGGAGGGCTTCCTCTACATCACCGGCCGCGCCTCGGACATGTACATATCCGGCGGCTCGAACGTCTATCCGCGCGAGACCGAGGAGAAGGTCCTGACGCATCCGGCCGTGGCCGAGGCGGCGATCCTCGGCGTGCCGGACCAGACCTGGGGCGAGGTCGGCGTCGCGGTCTGCGTGCTGCGTCCGGGCGCGGAGCTGGGCGAGGCGGAGCTGCTCGGCTGGCTGGAGGGCAAGGTCGCCCGATACAAGCTTCCGAAGCGCATCTTTTTCTGGGACGAGCTGCCCAAATCGGGCTACGGCAAGATCACGAAGAAGAACATCAGGGCCGAGCTGGAGGCGCGGGGCCTGCTGCCTCTCGACGGGGCGCCGGCCTGAGCCGGGCCCGGCGGGAGAGGCGCTTATGAACGAGACGGAGATCGCCCGGGCTTTGCTCGCCACCGAATCGGACGCCATCGTGGCGAGCGACCGGGAGGGTCTCATCACCTTCTGGAATCCCGGCGCGGAGCGCATCTTCGGCTACACGGCCGCCGAGGCCCTCGGGCAATCGCTCGACCTGATCATCCCCGAGCGTCAGCGCGCGCGCCATTGGGAAGGATACCGCAAGGTGATGGAGACCGGCGAGAGCCGCTACGGGCGCGGCGACCTCCTCTCCGTGCCGAGCATGCGCCGCGACGGCAGCCGGCTCTCGATCGAGTTCACCATCGTCTCGCTGAAGGACGAGGCCGGTGCCATGCAGGGAATGGCGGCCGTGATGCGCGACGTCACGGCCCGCTTCGAGGAGATGCGGGCGCTCCGGCGCAGGCTTGCCGGGCAGGCGGCAGTCCCAGGTTGATCTGCCTCCCGTCTCCGGTCCACAAGGAGCCGATGAGCGGTTTGCCGCATCATATCCGGCTGCTTCTGGCCGTTCTGCTCGGCGCGGCTTTCTTCTGCCTCTCGCCCGCCGCACGGGCGCATGGGCCGCACAGCCATGGCGCGCACCGGCACCCCGGCGCCTCCGCAGAGGCGTTCGTTCCCCGCGAGGCCGGCATCGCCTCGGCCCTCTCGATCGGGACGGTGCGCGCCCTGTTCCTCGCCGGGCTGACCGAGGCGGGACATCACGGAGCCCGGCATCATGCGGCCTGCTGCACGGCGGGCCTCGGCTGCCCCATCTGCGTCTCGCTTCCCCCGGAGGCCGTTCTCGCCGTGCCGTCGGCACGGCGGGGCCGTCTCGCGGCCTTCAGTCAGGCGCCTCCCCCGCGCGTCGTGATCGAAACTCCCTCGAAGCCTCCCCGAATCGTCTGACGCGTCCCGGCTCCTGCCGGGAAACGGGCAATTGCGTGCGCCTCGATGGCGCCGAACGGCCGCGCCGTCGCGCGGCCCCGTCAGACACACCGAACGATTCCCGGAGCTTCGACATGAAACCCGCTCTTGCATTCGCTTTCGCCGCCTTGGTCCTCGTCCCGCAAACAGCCCGCGCGCAGGGCCACCATCACGGTCATGGCGGCCCCGGAACCAAGGCTGCCGGGCAGGCGCAGAACGCCTCCGTCCGCGAGTTCATGGCCGTCCACCACAGGATGATGGCCGCCATGAACCAGCCCTATACGGGCGACCCGGATATCGATTTCCGGGTCCAGATGATTCCCCATCACCAGGGCGCGATCGACATGGCGAAGGTGGCTTTGCGCCATGCGCGCGACCCCTTCACCCGGCAGCTCGCCGAATCGGTGATCGTCGAGCAGCAGCGCGAGATCGCCGAGATGCGGGCCTGGCTCGCGGGGCGCGGCGTCGAGGTGGCCGCCTCGGCCGGGCCGGCCCATGTCGTCCGCTGGAACTCCTACCGGACCCCGCCCGAGAGCAATCCCGGCTCGCTCGGCGAGCGGGCCGGGAAGTCCTGGTATCCGGGCTCCGGCGCGCCGCCCGCCTCCTCCCGCTGATCCGCGCGCCTGCTTCTCTCCTTCGAAGGGAGAAGCAGGTGCGCGCGCGGCGCGGTTGATCTCAGAGGGACCGCGGTTCACAACCATTCCAAGCTGCCCGCAGCCGAAGCAGCCCTGGGAGAGTGTTTCGCCATGGCAGAGAAGACCCGCCGCATCACGCCGGACCAGCTGCGCTCGCGTCAATGGTTCGACAATCCCGACAACCCGGACATGACCGCGCTCTATCTCGAGCGCTACGTGAATTTCGGCATCACCCCGGAGGAGCTGCGCTCGGGCAAGCCGATCATCGGCATCGCCCAGACCGGCAACGACCTCTCCCCCTGCAACCGCCACCATCTCGAGCTCGCCAAGCGCGTGCGCGACGGCATCACGGCGGCGGGCGGCGTCGCCTTCGAGTTCCCCTGCCATCCGATCCAGGAGACCGGCAAGCGCCCGACCGCCTGCCTCGACCGCAACCTCGCCTATCTCTCGCTGGTGGAGGTGCTCTACGGCTATTTCCTCGACGGCGTCGTGCTGCTGACGGGCTGCGACAAGACCATGCCCGCCTGCCTGATGGCGGCCGCGACCGTGAACATCCCCGCCATCTCGCTGAATGTCGGGCCGATGCTGAACGGCTATTGGGGCAGGGAGCTGACGGGCTCCGGCACCGTCGTCTGGAAGGCGCGCGAGCGCCACGCGGTGGGCGAGATCGACTTCCAGCAATTCATGGACATCGTCGGCTCCTCGGCCCCCTCGGTCGGCCATTGCAACACGATGGGCACGGCCTCGACCATGAACGCGCTCGCCGAGGCGCTCGGCATGTCGCTGCCGGGCTCGGCGGCGATCCCCGCGCCCTATCGCGAGCGCGGCCAGGCCGCCTATCGCACCGGCCGGCGCATCGTGGAGATGGTCTGGGAGGACCTGAAGCCCTCCGACATCATGACCCGCGAGGCGTTCGAGAACGTGATCGTCGCCAACGCCGCCATCGGCGGCTCGACCAATGCGCCGATTCATATCAACGCCATCGCCAAGCATATCGGCGTGCCGCTCGACAACGACGACTGGGAGCGGATCGGCTTCGACATCCCGCTCCTCGTCAACATGCAGCCGGCGGGAGAATGGCTCGGCGAGGAATATTTCCGGGCCGGCGGCCTGCCCGCCGTGCTGGCCGAGCTGATCGATGCCGGCAAGGTCCACGAGGGCGCCGTCACCGCCAACGGCCTGACGATCGGCGAGAACAATCGCGGCCGGCATAGCTGGAACCGCGACGTCATCCGCTCCTATGGCGAGCCGATGCTCAAGAGCGCGGGCTTCCTCAACCTCAAGGGCACGCTGTTCGACAGCGCCATCATGAAGACCTGCGTGATCTCCAAGGAGTTCAACGACCGCTTCCTCTCCAATCCCGCCGATCCCATGGCCTTCGAGGGGAAGGTGGCGGTCTTCGACGGGCCGGAGGATTACCACAAGCGGCTCGACGATCCCGCGCTCGGCATCGACGAGAAGACGATCCTCATCATGCGCGGGGCGGGGCCGATCGGCTATCCGGGCGCGGCGGAGGTCGTGAACATGCATCCGCCGGCGGAACTCCTGAAGCGCAACGTCCACGCGCTGCCCTGCATCGGCGACGGGCGCCAGTCCGGCACCTCGGGCTCGCCCTCGATTCTCAACGCCTCGCCCGAGGCGGCGGCGGGCGGCGGCCTCGCGCTTCTCCAGACGGGCGACCGCATCCGCATCGACCTCAGGAAGCGCACGGCCGACATCCTCCTGCCGAAGGAGGAGCTGGACCGCCGCCGCGAGGATCTGAAGCAGCGCGGCGGCTATGCCTATCCGGCCTCGCAGACCCCCTGGCAGGAGATCCAGCGCGGCATCGTCGACCAGCTCGACCAGGGCATGGTGCTGAAGCCGGCGGTGAAATACCAGAAGGTCGCCCAGACCATGGGCGTGCCGCGGGACAATCACTGACCGATCGCCGCCGACTCCACCCTCCCCGCCACTTCGTGGGGGGAGGGAGGGCGCGCCTCGTCAATCCCCCCGGCTTTCCGCGGCGGCCAAGTCCCCGGGCGTGTTCACGTTGTGGAACGGATCGGGCTCGGCGGGCCATTCCGCGATCGCGAGCGGATAGCGGCGGGCGAAGCGGGCGACGGCGCGCTCGCCCTCCGCGAGGGCGCGGCGCAGGTCGCTGCGGAGGCCGACCGGCCAGAGCGCGACGACCGGGTGCGTCCGCCCCCCGGAGGCTGCTGAGGCAATGGCCGCTCCCGTCTCCCGCCTCGCCGCCTCGAGCCGTGCGCGCAGGTCGCGCGGCAGGAAGGGCGTGTCGCCCGGAACCGTCAGGACGTCCCGCGCCTGCGGACGGATCGCCGCGGCGTGGTCCAGGGCCGCGAGAAGCCCGGCCAGCGGTCCCGCCCGGTTCTCCCCCTCGTCGGCCACGACCGGCAGGCCGAAGGCGGCGAAGCGCGCCGGGTCGCCGTTGGCGTTCAGGAGCAGATACCCGCATTGCGGGGAAAGACGCTCGACGATATGGGCGAGGATCGGCCGGCCGAGGACGGGAAGGAGGCATTTGTCGCCTCCGCCCATGCGCCGGGCCTGTCCGCCGGCCAGGACGGCGCCGATGACCGGCCTCTCTTCACCCACGGCATCGACCTCATCCGAAAGCACGACTTTAGCCCAAGTTGTCAGAGCGCCCACAACGTGCGCACGATGCGGCCCCGCCCTTGCATGAGCCGTGCGAGACCGCTCATGTCCGGGCCTGACAAACTCCCGTGCTGCTTCGTTTCGCGGGCAGCCCAGATATTCCAGAGGAGCCAAGCAATGAGGAAATGGACCCTGGCCGCCTTGGCGGCTATCGGCGCCGTCGCGGCGACCGGCGCTTCGGCGCAGGAAGGCGTGCTGAAGAAGATCAAGGATTCGGGTGCCATTACGCTCGGCTATCGCGACAGCTCGATTCCCTTCTCCTATCTCGACGAGAACCAGAAACCCGTCGGCTACGCGATGGATATCTGCCTTCGGATCGTCGACGCCGTGAAGAAGGAGCTGAAGCTCGACAAGCTCGAGGTGAAGTACAACCCGGTCACCTCCGCGACCCGCATTCCGCTCATCGCCAACGGCACCGTCGACCTCGAATGCGGCTCGACCACCAACAACGTCGACCGCCAGCGGCAGGTCGCCTTCACCAACACGCATTTCCTCACGGCGAGCCGCTTCGTCACCAAGAAGTCCTCGGGCATCACCACGATCGAGGGACTGAAGGGCAAGACGGTCGTCTCGACCGCCGGCACCACCAATATCAAGCAGCTCAACGAGGTGAACACCCAGAAGAACCTCGGCATCACCGTGCTGCCGGCCAAGGACCATGCCGAGGCGTTCCTGATGGTCGAGACGGACCGCGCGGTCGCCTTCGTGATGGACGACATCCTGCTGTCGAGCCTCGTCGCCAGCTCGAAGCAGCCCGACGCCTACGTGATCCCCGAGGCTGCCTTCTCGCTGCCCGAGCCCTACGGCATCATGCTGCGCAAGGATGACGCGGCTTTCAAGAAGGTCGCCGACGACGCCACGGCCGCGCTCTACAAGAGCCCGGAGATCGTCAAGATCTACAACAAGTGGTTCCTGTCGCCGATCCCGCCGCGCGGGCTCAACCTGAACGTCCCGCTCAGCAAGGCGCTGGAGAGGAACTTCGCCAACCCTAGCGACAGCCCCGATCCGGCCCATTACTGAGGCTTCATGCGCGGAGGCCTCGGCCTCCGCGCCCATCGGTGCGGTCAGGCGGGGAGGGGCGCGTGAGCTACAACTGGAACTGGGGCATCCTCTTCGAGCAATCGCCCGAGGGGATCGGCACCTACTTCTACACGCTGCTCCTCGGGCTCGAATGGACGATCATCACCTCCGCCGGCGCCTGGATCGTGGCGCTGGCGGTCGGCTCGGTCCTCGGCATCGCGCGCTCGCTCCCCGGCCGCTGGTTCTCGCCCCTCGCCGCGGCCTATGTCGAGATCTTCCGCAACATCCCGCTCCTGGTGCAGCTCTTCCTCTGGTATTTCGTGATGCCCGAGCTGGTGCCGCGCGCCTTCGGGCTGTGGCTGAAGCAGCTTCCCAACGCGCCGCTCTACACCGCCATCATCGGCATCGGCCTCTATATGGGCTCGCGCGTCGGCGAGCAGCTTCGCGCGGGAATCCAGGCCCTGCCGCGCGGGCAGATGATGGCGGCGACGGCCCTCGGCCTCACCCTGCCGCAGGCTTACATGCAGGTGATCCTGCCGCAGGCCTACCGGATCATCCTGCCGCCCCTGACCTCGGAATTCCTGAACACCATCAAGAACACCTCCGTCGCGCTGACGATCGGGCTCCTCGAGCTGACGGCCCGCGCCCGCGCCATGCAGGAATATTCGTTCCAGGTCTTCGAGGCTTTCACGGCCGCGACGATCCTCTACCTCATCCTCAACATCGTCGTGACGGTCGCGATGCGCCTCCTCGAGAAGCGCCTCGCCGTGCCCGGCCTCGGCGTCCTGAAGAAATAGGGGCGCGCGATGTTCTCGGATTTCGACTTCGGCGTCATCGCCCGCTCGCTGCCCTACCTCCTCAAGGAGGGCCTGACCTTCACGCTCCTCCTGACGGCGCTCGCCACGATCGGCGGCGTCATCCTCGGCACGCTCATCGCGATGGCGCGGCTGTCGAGCTACAGGGTGCTGCGGATCATCGGCGCGGGCTATGTGAACTTCTTGCGCTCGCTTCCCCTCGTGCTCGTGATCTTCTGGTTCTACTTCCTCGTCCCCTACATCCTGCAATGGGTGATGCGCACGTCGAGCCCGGTGCCGGTGGGCGCCTTCGATTCGGCGCTGATCACCTTCACGATCTTCGAGGCGGCGTATTTCTCGGAGATCATGCGCGCGGGCATCCAGTCGATCCCGCGCGGCCAGCCGGCCGCGGCCTTCGCGCTCGGGATGAACTACTGGCAGTCGATGCGCTACGTGATCCTGCCCCAGGCCTTCCGCAACATGCTGCCGGTGATCCTGACGCAGACGATCATCCTGTTCCAGGACACCTCGCTCGTCTACGTGGTCTCGCTTCCCGACTTCCTGGGCGCGGCCTCGAAGGTCGCCCAGCGGGACGGGCGCCTCGTCGAGATGTATATCTTCGCCGCCCTCGTCTACTTCATCATTTCCTTCGCCGCGTCCTGGCTGGTCAAGCGACTCCAGGCCCGGATCGCCATCATCCGTTAGAGCATATTCCGTTTCCGCGGAAGCGGAATATGCTCTAAGTTGTTGTCACGCATGCTGTTATCGGAAAACCGGATCCCATTTTTCCGCAGCATGCTCTAATCGTCGAGGCCGCCCGTGATCGAGATCGACAACGTCTCCAAATGGTACGGTGACTTCAACGTCCTGAAGCACTGCACGACCAGCGTGAAGAAGGGCGACGTGGTCGTCGTCTGCGGCCCCTCCGGCTCGGGCAAGTCGACGCTGATCAAGACGGTCAACGGCCTCGAGGAGTTCCAGGAAGGCAACATCCATGTCGACGGGGTCGGGCTGAAGGACAAGGGAACGAACCTGCCCAAGCTCCGCTCGCGCGTCGGCATGGTGTTCCAGCATTTCGAGCTGTTCCCGCATCTGAAGATCATCGACAACCTGCTCCTCGGCCAGGTCAAGGTGCTGGGGCGCGACAAGGCGGCGGCGACGAAGAAGGCGATGGCGCTGCTCGAGCGCGTCGGCCTCGCCGCGCATGCGCAGAAATTCCCGGGCCAGCTTTCGGGCGGCCAGCAGCAGCGCGTCGCCATCGCGCGCGCCCTGTGCATGGACCCGATCGTGATGCTCTTCGACGAGCCGACCTCGGCTTTGGACCCGGAAATGGTCAACGAGGTGCTCGACGTCATGGTCGCCCTCGCTAAGGAGGGCATGACCATGATGGTCGTGACCCACGAAATGGGCTTCGCCCGCAAGGTCGCCGACCGCGTGATCTTCATGGACCAGGGCGAGATCGTCGAGGATGCCGACAAGGAGGACTTCTTCGGCAAGCCCCGCAGCGAGCGCGCCCAGCACTTCCTCTCGAAGATCCTGTCGCATTGAGGCGGAAGAGCCCGCCGGGCCGGAGGATTATTCCGGCGGCTTCGGGGCGGGGGCGGGCCGGGCATTCACCTCCCGGATGAAGGCCGCGAGGCGATCCACGAGGACAGGGCGGTGCATGAGAGGGGTATGGCCCTCGTCCGGCACCTCGATCGCGACGAGGCCCGGATGGCGGCGTCCCATCTCCTCGACCGTCGCGGCCGAGAGCAGGTCCGAATTCGCGCCCCGGATCACAACGGCCGGGATCGCCGCGAGCTGGTCCCAGAGCCCCCAGAGATCGGGAATGGGATTGGTCTCGTTCACCGCGTCGAGCGTCTGGGACAGGGCAGGGTCATAGCTCAGACGCAGGGCGCCCCCCTCTTCCATCCAGACGGTCCTCGCCCAGTCCCGCCATTCCTCCTCCCCGAGCTTCGGGAAATCCCTGCCGAAGACGCGCCTCATCGTGGCCGCCGCGGCGGCGAGGTCGGCGGGCGGGGGAAAATGCCCGACATAGCTCTTGATGCGCAGCAGCCCCTCGCGCTCCACCACCGGGCCGATATCGTTCAGCACCATGCCGCGGACGAGGTCCGGGCTGGCGGCGCCGAGGCCCATCGTGATGAGGCCCCCGCGCGAGACCCCGATGAAGACCGCGGCCCCGATGCCGAGCTGCGCCAGCAGGACCAGGAGGTCCATGGATTCGACCTGGGGCGTGTAATGCGTCGGGTCGGGATCGCGGTCCGACAGGCCGCGGCCGCGATAGTCGATGGCGACGATCCTGTCGGCGGCATTCCGCTCCAGGAGGGCGAGCGCGAGTCGCTGGAATTCCGAGGAATTGCGGGTCAGGCCCGGAAGGCAGACGACCGGCAGGCGCGCCTCGGCCGGCGCTCCCTCGCGCTCGTAGATGCGGGCATGAAGCTGCAACCCGTCCTGCGAGCGCGCGAAGACGCTCCGATATTCCGTGCCGCTCACATCCGTCTCCGTCCGCCGTCCAGGCAAAGGACGGGAGGGCGTTAGCTAGCGGGGCCCCGGATGCGGCGCAATATCCCTCAAGGGGCCGCGGCGAGGCTGGCCGGACGCGCGGCGCCTGCGGGCGCCGCCTCCTGCGCGGCGGCGGCCCGGGGGGGAGCGCCGGCCTTCAGGTCGCTCTCGATGGCGAGCGTGCCTGCTCCGTTGAGGCGGCGGCGATAGACCTGAAGGTTCTCCATGACGCGCTGCACGTAGTTGCGCGTTTCCGAGAAGGGGATCAGCTCCACCCAGTCGATGGGATCGACGCCGGGGAGGCGCGGGTCGCCATGGGCGGCGATCCATTTCTTCACGTTGCCGGGCCCGGCATTGTAGGCGGCGAAGACGAGGATGAAGGCGCCCCGGTAATCCTCCATCAGGTCGCCGAGATGGGCGGCGCCGAGCTGGGCGTTGTAGACCGGCTCGAGGAGGCGGCCCGGCTCGTAGGTGAGCCCCGCCTTCCGGGCGGTGGCGGAGGCCGTTCCGGGCATGAGCTGCATCAGCCCGCGGGCGCCGACCGGCGATCCGGCGGCCGGGTCGAACATGCTCTCCTGGCGCGCGATGGCGAGCACCACCGCCGGCTCGACGGGATTCTTGCCGACCGGCTCGTAGGGCGGGATGCCGATGGTCGGGAAGGCGGCCTCGTCGAGAGGCTGGCCGCGCTGCGTCGCGAGCTTGCCGAGCACCAGCACCGCCTTGGCATCGGCATTCGCGACCAGGATCGCGGCCACGCCTTCGAGATCGGCGGTGTCGGTCGAGCCGCGCGCGAACTCGACCGCGAGCGGCAGGCCGAGTTCCCGCAATCCCGCCTCGTAGGCGAAGGCGACCGCATCCACCATCGGCTTCGGAGCCGGGGCGGGCGCGGCGGGACGGAAGACGAGGTCGCCGGCCCCGAGCCGCGCCGCCGCGAGCTGGCCGTAATAGGTGATGCCGTGGCGGGCGGCCGCCTCGTAGAAGCTGCGGGCTTCCTCCCGCCGGCCGGCCGCCTCGGCCGCCCGGCCCTGCCAATAGGCGGCGCGGGCCTGGGAGATCGGCTGTCCGGCGATCGCCGCGGCGCGGTCGAAATGGCGGCGCGCGGTGGCCGGGTCGCCCAGCCGCCGCAAGGCGATCCAGCCGCACAGGAACTCCGCCTCGATGCGCTTCTCGGGCGAGGTCGCGCCATGGCCGATGGCCACGGCATAGGCCGCCCGCGCATCGCCCTCGTCGAGGAGCTTGCGGGCCACGAGACGGCGCTCGATCCACCAGAGGTCGCCGTCGACGAGCTGCGCGGGGTCGCGCGTCAGCTCCGCCATGAGCTTGGCCGCATCGGCCGGCTTCTCGCTCCGGCGCAGATGCTGGACGCGCGAGAAGAGCCAGGAGGTGTCGCTCTTCAGGGCCGCGGGGACCGCCTCGACGAGCTTCTCGGCCGTGCGGGCGCGACTATCCACCGCGATCCGCGCCTTGACGAGCGCATCGTAGCCCTCGCCGGCATAGGAGGCGGCGCGGCGCGCGGTCTCCCAGCTCTCCCGCGCGAGGAAGCGTTCCATGCGGAAGCGGTGGTCGGCCGTCGTCAGCGAATCCTTGAAGAGGTCGAGGAAGCGCGCCTCCAGCGTGGGGCTCAGCGGGTCGTTGCGCCAGGCGTCGCGGACCAGCTCGTCCGCATCCTCGGTCAGCCCGTCCGCGCGGAAGGCCAGCGCCAGCGCGAGCTTGCCCGAGGGCGTCTGCGGCCTCTCGCGGGCGAAGAAGGCGCGCACGAAAGGCGCGGGCTTGCGCTCGGCGAGGAGCGCGTCCTCGCTCCGGCGCCGGATCCAGGCCGGGTTCGGGTAATCCGGGTAAGCCTGGGCGAAGGCCGCGATGCGGTCGAAGCCGATGGCGGCTCCGCCGAGCCGCAGGGCGGCCCAGTCGAGGAAGGCGGCGGCTCCCGGCTCCGTCACGCGCTTGCGGATGGCGTCGCCTCCCGCGAAGTCTCCCTTTCGATAGGCGGCGACGGCATCGCGCAGGAGCGGAACGTCCGGCCGCTCGGCGCGGACCGGGGCGGGCGCCGGCTTCGTCGCCTCCCCCTCCTGCGCGGCGGCCTCGGCGGGGGCGCCTTCCGGCCGTTCCTTGTCCGGGTCGGCCCTGGCCTCGCTGATCTCGCTCGGGCGCGGCGGAGGAAGGGGGGCGGCCTTGCGGGCAGGCACTGCCTGGGCCGCGGAGGCGAGGAGGGCGGCCGAGAGGGCGGCGCCGCGAAGGAGGGAAGGGTTGATTCGCATCACCGGCCGGTTTGCCTCGATGGGCCGGGCGTTCTATGTGTCCGGCTCGGACGGCGGCGCGTCATCGCGGCTGCCGGGAGGAGAGGATCATGTCGGCGACCAGCCGCTTTCGGGGTTCGCTTACGGCGCTCGTCACGCCCTTCAAGGACGGCAAGGTGGACGAGGGCGGCCTGCGGAAACTGGTCGACTGGCAGATCGAGAGCGGCACGAACGGCCTCGTCCCGGTCGGCACCACGGGCGAGAGCCCGACGCTCAGCCATGCCGAGCACGGGCGGGTGGTCGAGATCTGCATCGACGAGGCGAGGGGCCGGGTGCCGGTGATCGCGGGCGCGGGCTCCAACGCGACCTCCGAGGCGGTCGCGCTCGCGCGCCATGCCGAGAAGGCCGGCGCCGATGCCGTGCTCGTGGTCACGCCCTATTACAACAAGCCCACTCAAGAGGGGCTCTTCCGGCATTTCAAGGCGGTCAACGACGCCATCGGCATCCCGATCATCATCTACAACATTCCCCCGCGCTCGGTGATCGACATGTCGATCGCCACCATGAGCCGGCTCTACGAACTGGCGAACATCGCCGGCGTGAAGGACGCGACCGCCAATCTCGCCCGCGTCTCCCAGCAGCGTCATGCGCTGGGTCCAGATTTCATCCAGCTTTCGGGCGAGGATATGACCGCGCTCGCCTATAACGCCGCCGGCGGCCACGGCTGCATCTCGGTCGTGGCGAATGTCGCGCCCGGCCCCTGCGCCGAGCTTCAGGCGAAGTCCCTTGCGGGGGATTTCGCGGGTGCCCTCGCGGTTCAAGATCGGCTCGTGCCGCTGCACGATGCGGTCTTCCTGGAGCCGGGCCTCGCTGGGGCGAAATGCGGCCTCGCGCTCCTCGGGCGCGGCAACGAGGAAATCCGGCTGCCCCTGATGTCCGTGACCGAGCCGACCCGGCAGGCCATCCGCTCGGCCATGGTCCATGCGGGGCTGCTGAACGGCTAGCGGGCCGGGTCGTCCCTGATTTTCGAGCCTGGGTCCAAGATGGCCAAAGAGAAGAACGCGGGCGGCCACAAGGTCGTCGCGGATAACCGCAAGGCGCGGTACAACTACGAGATCGTCGACACCGTCGAGGCCGGCATCGCGCTGACCGGCACCGAGGTGAAGTCGCTGCGCGCCAACAAGGCGACGATCGCCGAATCCTATGCCGGCCCGTCCGGGAACGAGCTGTTCCTCTTCAACGCCAACATTCCCGAATATCTCCAGGCGAACCGCTTCAACCACGAGCCGCGCCGCCCCCGGCGGCTGCTCCTGCACAAGCGCCAGATCGCGAAGTTCATCGGCGCGACCCAGCGCGAGGGCTTCACGCTGATCCCGCTGAAGCTCTATTTCAACGAGCGGGGACGGGCGAAGATCGAGCTGGGCCTCGGCCGCGGCAAGCAGCTCCACGACAAGCGCGAGGCCGAGAAGAAGAAGGACTGGAACCGCGAGAAGGCCCGCCTGATGCGGGCCAAGGGCTGAGGTTTCCTGGGCCGGGGGCTCTCAGCGCTTGCGCACGAATTCCGTGCGCAGGACGAGGCCCTTGATCGTGTCGTGGCGGCAATCGATCTCTTCGGGGTTGTCGGTCAGGCGGATCGACCTGATGACGGTGCCCTGTTTGAGGGTCTGGTTGGCGCCCTTGACCTTCAGGTCCTTGATGAGCGTGACCGAATCGCCGTCGGCGAGGATGTTTCCGGCGGCGTCGCGGACCGCAGCCTTGGCCGCCGCCTCGGCCGCCATCTCCGAAGCGGGCCGCCATTCGCCGCTCGCTTCGTCATAGACGTAATCCTCGGTCCCGTCCGCCATTCGTGCCGCTCCGCTCTTCGGACAACCGCTTACATGCCGCCGGACGAGGCGGGCAACGGGAAAGACGGCTGGGGAGGCTGGGATCACGCGCGGAGCGCCGTCTCCTGTCTGTCCACCCGCGCCAAACTTCCGATGGAGAGAGGATTCCCGCTCTCAGTCCCGGCGGCTCGACAGATACTCCAGCATCGTCGCGGCATCCGACACCGTCACCCCGACGCTCGGCGGCTCGTCACGAAAGCCCGGCTCCGAGAAGACCCGCAGGATCTGCTTGTCCCGCACATGCATCGAATAGCGCCAGCTCCGCAGGCCCATGCCGGTTCGCGAGCGCTGGACCAGCATGCCCATCAGGCGCGTGAACTCGCCGTTGCCGTCCGGCAGCATGAAGATCTTCCGGATGTCCCGGCTCTTGGCCCATTGGAACATCACGAAGGCGTCGTTGACCGAGAGGCAATAGATGGCGTCGATGCCGAGGGCGCGAAAATCCTCGTAATGTTCCTCGTAGGCGGGCAAATGGCTGTCGGAGCAGGCGGGAGTGAAGGCGCCGGGCAGCGCGAGGAGGACGATGTTCTTTCCCGCGAAGAGATCGTCGGTCGTCACATCCTTCCATTCGAAGGGGTTCGGTCCGCCCAAGGCGTCGTTGCGGACGCGGGTATGGAAGACGATGTCGGGAACGGTGTCGGGGATCATGCAAGGCTTCCTTGTCTTGCGGGGCGTCGATCCAATCGCTTCACGGGAGCATCTCGGGGCGGTATTCGAAATGCATCGTGTCGAAATGCTTCCATTTCCCGCCCCAGATGAAGCCGTGGCGCTCGAAGACGTCGACGATCTCCTGCGGGATGCGGTTCCGATAGCCTGATCTCGACCAGCGCCAGTAATCGGAATGCTTCGTCGAGATGTCGATGGCGATGCCGTAGCCATGGGCGCTCTGAAGGTCGGTCCCGGCGATCTTGCGGCAATTATAGGTGCCGGCGCTCGGCTTGAGATAGGTGAGGAAACGGTCCGGCAGCTTGTCGAGCTCGTCCGAGACCGCCTGGAGCCTCGCGGCGACGCCATTCTCCTTCGTCGCGCGCAAAGTCCCTCCGCCGTGGCGCGGCAGCCAGCGCACGGGCACGAGCCGGCGCTCGACCTCGCCCCTCATGCAATCGCCATAGATCTTGGCGAAGAAGGCGGCCGGGCGGAAGCGGCCCGGATCCGTGGTCGGCGCGCCCTCCTGCGGTCCGGTGCGGTAGGGGCGGCGGAAGATGTCGGCGAGGCCGGGCGCCTCCAGGGCCTCCTCGTCGCTCGGCTTCGGCTGGCCGATCGTCATGCGCGTGCCGTCGCGCCAGACGAGCGTGTCGCCCTCGATGGCCTGCAACTGGTCGGGATAGGCGCGGAGCAGGGGAGCGAGAGGGGAGGGCTCCTGCGCGGCGGCGGGTCCGGGGCCCACGGCGAGAGCCAGTGCGAAGGCGAGCGCCGGTCCCCTCATGGCCGCGAGCCGGCGATGGTCCCGGAGCCGCTCATCCCGTCACCCGCTCGACCTTGTTGACGGCGGGCTTGGCGCGCAATTCCGACATGATGGCCGTGAGATGCTTCAGGTCGAAGACCGAGAGATCGACGGTCGTCTGGGTGAAGTCCTCGGTGCGGCGCGCCATCGAGACGTTCTCGATATTGCCGTCGTGGTCGGCGATGACCTGGGCGATCTGCGCGAGGCTCCCCGGCTCGTTGACGGCGTGGAGCAGGAGCCGCGCCGGGAAGCGGCGCTTGGAGCCCGGCTCGATGTCCCAGCGCACGTCGATCCAGCGGGCGGGATCGTTGTCGAAGGCGGCGAGGGCCCTGCTCTGGATCGGATAGATCGTGACGCCGCTGCCCGGCGTCAGGATGCCGACGATGCGGTCGCCCGGCACCGCGCCTCCCTCGGGCGCGAAGCGCACCGCGAGGTCGCGCTCGAGCCCGCGGATCGGCAGCGCGTCGGCCGGCGCCGCCTCGCCGTTCAGCCGGATCGAGGGCGGGCGCGGATCGCCGCCCTCCCGGCGCTCGACATAGTCGGGATAGACGCCGCGCACGACGTCGCCCGAGAACATCTCGCCGCGCCCGACCGCCGCCAGCACGTCGTCCACGCTGGCGCGGGCGAGGCGGGGGAGGGCGCCGCGCAATTTCTCGTCGGCGAAGGGCTTGCCGGCGCGCTGGAAGGCGCGCTCCAGGATCTGGCGGCCGAGCCCCGCATATTGGCGGCGCGTCGCGGCCTTGGCGGCGCGCCGGATCGCGGCCCGCGCCTTGCCGGTGACGACGAGGCTCTCCCAGGCCGGCGGGGGCGTCTGGCCGTCCGCGCGCACGATCTCGACCTCGTCGCCGTTCTGAAGCTCGGTGAAGAGCGGGGACATGCGCCCGTTGATCTTGGCCCCCACCGCCGTGTTGCCGACATTGGTGTGGACGGCATAAGCGAAGTCGATCGCATTGCCCCCGCGCGGCAGCGCGATGAGGCGCCCCTGCGGCGTGAAGCAGAAGACCTGGTCGTGGAAAAGCTCGAGCTTGGTATGCTCCAGGAACTCCTCCGGGCTGTCGCCCTCGGCGAGGAGGTCGACCGTGCGGCGGAGCCACTGATAGGCCCGGCTCTCGGAGGCGGCCCGGCCCGTTCCGTCCTTGTAGAGCGAATGGGCGGCGATGCCGTATTCGGCCAGCTCGTCCATCTCGCGCGTGCGGATCTGCAGCTCGACCCGCTGGGAGCTCGGGCCGATCACGGTCGTGTGCAGCGACTGGTAGTCGTTCTGCTTCGGGTTCGAGATGTAGTCCTTGAAGCGGCCGGGCACGGCGGGCCAGGAGGTGTGGACGATGCCGAGCGCGCGGTAGCAATCGCCCGTCTTCTCCACCAGCAGCCGGAAGCCGTAGATGTCCGAAAGCTGCTCGAAGGCGACGGACTTGCGCTCCATCTTGCGCCAGATCGAATAGGGCCGCTTCAGCCGGCCGAGCACCTGCGCCTCGACGCCGCTGCCCGAGAGGCGCTCGCGCAGCCCGCTTTCGACCTCTTCCACCAGGCTGCCGTTCTTGGCACTGAGATCGGAGAGGCGCTTGGCGATGGTGCCGTAGGCCTCCGCATTGATGTTGCGGAAAGCCAGGTCCTCCAGCTCGTCGCGCATCTCCTGGATGCCCATGCGGCCGGCGAGCGGGGCGTAGATGTCGAGCGTTTCCTGCGCGATGCGCGCGCGCTTCTCGGGCGGCATGAAGCCGAGCGTGCGCATGTTGTGCAGCCGGTCGGCGAGCTTGACGAGGAGCACCCGCAGGTCGGCGGCGATGGCGAGGAGGAGCTTGCGGAAGTTCTCGCCCTGGGCGGCCTGTTTCGAGACGAGGTCGAGGCGCTTGATCTTGGTGAGGCCGTCGACGAGCGAGCCGATCTCCGGCCCGAAGATGCGGTTGATCTCCTCCAGCGTCGCCTCGGTATCCTCGACCGTGTCGTGCAGGACGGCGGCGACGATGGTGGCGGTGTCGAGCCGCAGGTCGGTGAGGATGGCGGCGACTTCGAGCGGATGGGCGACGAAGGCTTCGCCGGAGGCGCGCTTCTGCGTGCCGTGGGCCATCATCGCATAAACATAGGCCCGGTTGAGAAGCTCCTCGTCGGCCCCCGGGTCGTATCGCTTCACCCGCTCGACGAGCTCGTATTGGCGCATCATGCGGGACTGTCGCACCTCGGACATGGAATCGTTCCAGTGGTAGCGAAAGTGCCGGGCTCGTCACAACAAGAAAGGCCCCGAAACCGGGGCCTTCATGAGGAGTTTCCGCCTTCCGGCGGGGGACTCAGCCTTCCTCGTCGTCGGTCTCGGCCGGCGGGACGAGGCCGTCGAGGCCGCGCAGGAGGTCTTCCTCGCTCATCTTGTCGAACTGGATGTCGGTGTCGTCCGAATCCGAGGCCGGGATGGCCGCGACCGTCGAGCCCAGGAGCGGCACGGTCTCGGCCTCCGGCTCGTCGACCTCGACATATTTCTGGAGCGAGTGGATGAGCTGCTCCTTGAGGTCGCCCGGCGCGATGGTCTCGTCGGCGATCTCCCGGAGCGCGACGACGGGATTCTTGTCGCGGTCGCGGTCGACGGTGAGCGGCGCGCCGGAGGAGATCAGGCGGGCGCGGTGGCTCGCGAGAAGAACGAGTTCGAAGCGATTGTCGACCTTGTCGATGCAATCCTCGACGGTGACGCGCGCCATGCGGCGGCTCCTTCGGCTGGGGATACTGGCAGGATTGCGGAACGTCTTACGGCATCGGCCGCAAGACGGCAAGAATCGACGGGCGGGGCGGCCAGGGCCGCTCCGCTGGCGGTGAGGTCAGTAGCAGACCCGGACGCGGGCCCATTGCCAGCCCCAGGGTCCCCAGACTTGCTGCATGCGCCAGCCGCATCTGCTGTAATAATAGACCGGCGCATATCCGTATCCCCCCCAGGCCGGCTGGGAATAGGCGCCTGCTGCCAGCGCGCCGACCGCGGCGCCTGCCGCGAAGCCGCCCCAGCCCCAGCCGCGGCGGCGGCCCCAGCCTCCGCCCCAGCCCCAGCGGGGCGCGCCCCAGCCTCCGCCCCAACGGGCGCCCCCCCAGCGGGGACCGCCGCCCCAGCCGCCTCCGTGCCAGCCTCCGCCCCAGCCGCCGCCGCGCCAGCGGGCATCGGCGCTGCCGGTCGTCGCCACCGTCGAGGCCGTGATCGTGGCGGCTGCGAGGGCCGCCAAACCCAGTGCTTTCAAGGACATCGTGATACTCCCCTTGATCCTGGCTCGCCGCCTCTCCCGTCTCAACCGCATGAGGCATGAGCGGGTTCCGGCGGTCCAATGCCACCCCGGCATGGATAGAATGGATGGCTGCATGAACGGGGGCTGAGCGAGGCGGTTCCGGGCGTCGATGTCGCAGGGGCGGGCTTGACGGGCGCCCCGGTCGGATGCGACCAGCCGCGACCGAAGAAGAGATGCCTGACGGGGACGGAATGCGCGCCTTGATCTTCCCGGGCCAGGGAAGCCAGACACTCGGCATGGGCAAGGGCCTCGCGGACACCTTCCCCGCGGCCCGCGCGGTCTTCGAGGAGGTCGACGATGCCCTCGGCGAGAAGCTGTCGGCGGTCATGTGGGAGGGGCCGGCGGAAACCCTCAACCTCACGGCCAACGCCCAGCCCGCCCTGATGGCGGCGAGCCTCGCGGCCCTGCGCGTGCTCGAGGCCGAGGCCGGGCTCGACCTGAAGCGCGACGTCGCGCTCGTGGCGGGTCATTCGCTCGGCGAATATTCGGCGCTGGCGGCGGCGGGCGCCTTCTCGATCGCGGACACGGCGCGCCTCCTGCGCCTGAGGGGCGAATCGATGCAGAAGGCGGTGCCCGTCGGAACGGGCGCCATGGCGGCGCTGCTGAAGCTCGACAGCGAGGCCGTCCACGAGATCGCGCGGCAGGCGGCGGAGGGCGAGGTCTGCGACGTCGCCAACGACAACGGCGCGGGGCAGATCGTCGTGTCCGGCCACAAGGCGGCCGTCGAGCGCGCGGTCGCCCTCGCCCAGGGGAAGGGCGGGCGCGGCATGATGCTGACGGTGTCCGCTCCCTTCCATTGCGCGTTGATGGCGCCTGCCGCCGAGGTCATGAAGGAGGCGCTGGCCGCGACCCGGATCGAGGCGCCGGCCGTGCCCGTGGTCGCGAATGTCGAGGCGGCGCCCTTGAGCGATCCGAATGCGATCCGCGACGCGCTCGTGCGGCAGGTCGTCGGCACGGTGCGCTGGCGCGAATCCGTCGAGGCCATGGCCGGGCGCGGGGTCGATACCTTCGTCGAGGTTGGGGCTGGCAAGGTCCTGACCGGGCTCGTCAAGCGCATCGCGGCGGGGAGCCGGGCGGGCGCCTTCGGCCAGCCGGCCGATCTCGACGGCATCCGTCCTTTCCTGGGAGCCTGACATGTTCGACCTTGCCGGCCGCACGGCCCTCGTCACAGGCGCCACGGGAGGAATCGGCGGCGCCATCGCCCGCGCCCTGCACGGCCAGGGCGCAACGGTCGCGATTTCCGGCACGCGGCCGGAAGCGCTGGCCTCGCTTGCCGGCGAGCTGGGCGAGCGCGTCCACGTCCTTCCCTGCAACCTCGCCGACCGCGAGGCCGTGGAGAGGCTGGTCCCGGCCGCCGAGGCGGCTTTCGGCCGGCTCGACATCCTGGTCAACAATGCCGGCGTCACGCGCGACGGACTCCTCATGCGCATGAAGGATGCCGATTGGGAGGAGGTGCTCTCCGTCAACCTGACGGCCGCCTTCCGCCTCTCCCGCGCCGCGCTGAAGGGGATGATGAAGCGGCGGCACGGCCGCATCGTCTCGATCGGCTCGGTGGTGGGCGCGACGGGCAATCCCGGCCAGGTCAATTACGTGGCCTCGAAGGCGGGCCTCGCGGGCCTGACCAAGGCGCTCGCCGCAGAGGTCGCGACGCGGGGCATCACGGCCAATCTCGTCGCGCCGGGCTTCATCGCCTCGCCCATGACCGACGCCCTCAACGAGGCCCAGCGCGGAGCGATTCTCGGCCGCGTCCCGATGGGGCGGCTCGGCGAGGGCGCGGATGTCGCCGCGGCCGTGGTCTATCTCGCCTCGGACGAGGCCGCCTACGTGACCGGGCAGACCATTCATGTGAACGGCGGCATGGCTATGCTGTGAGGCGCGCCGCGCCGGGGCTTGACCGGACGGCGAAAATAAGGCTTTGCACGGCCCTACTCTGGCGGGGCGTTGCGTCGCCGATCACTCGGCTCCCACCGTGCCGAGATTTGCCGGATCCCGATTTCCTGGATTGTGACGAGGACGAGTGATGAGCGATATTGCTGAGCGCGTGAAGAAGATCGTGGTCGAGCATCTCGGCGTCGAGGCCGACAAGGTCACCGACAGCGCCAACTTCATCGACGATCTCGGCGCCGACAGCCTGGACACCGTCGAGCTCGTCATGGCGTTCGAGGAGGAGTTCAACGTCGAGATCCCGGACGACGCCGCCGAGACCATCGTGACGGTGGGCGACGCGATCAAGTTCCTGGAGAAGAACACCGCGGCCTGAGGGCAGGTGGGCTTTGAGCCCCGGCGGGCGGGAGCGGGAAGGCTGATGCGCAGGGTCGTCGTCACTGGGCTCGGAATGGTGGGCCCGCTCGGCTGCGGCGTGGAGGCGGCCTGGAAGCGGCTTCTCGCAGGGGAGAGCGCGGCGAAGAAGGTCGATGCCTTCGAGGTGTCGGATCTCGCCTGCAAGATCGCCTGCCCCATCCCGCTCGGGGACGGGAGCAACGGGACCTACGCTCCCGACCAGTGGGTCGACCCGAAGGACCAGCGCAAGGTCGATCCCTTCATCGTCTATGCGCTCACCGCCGCGAAGCAGGCCCTCGACGATGCCGGCTGGCATCCGAAATCCTACGAGGACCAATGCGCGAGCGGCGTCATCATCGGCTCGGGCATCGGCGGCATCGAGGGCATCTACAATGCCTCGGTCATCATGTTCGAGAAGGGGCCGCGGCGCATCTCCCCCTTCTTCATCCCGGGCCGAATCATCAACCTCGCCTCCGGCCAGGTCTCGATCGCGCACGGGCTGAAGGGGCCGAATCACTCGGTCGTCACCGCCTGCTCGACCGGGGCGCACGCCATCGGCGACGCCTCGCGGCTGATCCAGTTCGGCGATGCGGACGTGATGGTGGCCGGGGGCGCCGAATCGCCCATCAACCGGCTGGCGCTCGCGGGCTTCGCCGCCTGCCGGGCGCTCTCCACCGGCTTCAACGACGAGCCGACCCGCGCCTCGCGCCCCTATGACCGCGACCGCGACGGTTTCGTGATGGGCGAGGGCGCCGGCATCGTCGTGCTCGAGGAATACGAGCACGCCAAGGCGCGCGGGGCGAAGATCTATGCCGAGATCGTCGGCTACGGCCTCTCGGGCGACGCCTATCACATTACCTCGCCCTCCGAAGACGGCGACGGCGCCTTCCGCTGCATGACGGCCGCGGTGAAGCGGGCCGGTATCTCGCCCGCCGAGATCGACTACATCAACGCGCACGGCACCTCGACGCCGCTCGGCGACGAGATCGAGCTGAAGGCGGTCGAGCGCCTCGTCGGCAATGCCGCGGGCAAGCTCACGATGTCCTCCACCAAGTCGGCGGTCGGGCATCTCCTCGGCGCGGCCGGCGCGGTCGAGGCGATCTTCTCGGTCCTCGCCATCCGGGACGGGATGGTGCCGCCGACCCTCAATCTCGACAATCCCTCGGTCGAGACCGCCATCGACCTCGTCCCGCACCGGGCCCAGGCGAAGACGGTGGACGTCGCGCTGTCGAATTCCTTCGGCTTCGGCGGGACCAACGCCTCCCTCGTATTCCGCCGGGTGGCATGAGGCCGCTTTGCGGGGCTCACGCCTTTTCGCCATAATGCGCGGCGATGCAGGGCTCCGGGCGCGTGCGGCGCGACCTCCGGCCCGCGAAGCCCATGATTGAGACATTCGGCCGTGGGGCGGCGGTCCAGCCGCGCCGCGGCCGTTGAGGCGAGCAGATGTTCGGCAGGCGATCGACCCCTCCAGAGCCCCTTGACGACGAGGCGCTGCCGAAGCAGGTCGCGAAGGCGCCGCCCCCGCCGCCGCGCCGCCGGGTTCGCCGCCCGCGCGGCGGCCTCCTGTCGATGCTGAGCGGCGTCCTGACCTTCGTGGTGGTGATCGGGGGGGTGGTCGTGTTCGGCCTGATGGCGGTCGCGCACGAGCTGTCCAAGCCCGGCCCGCTCGCCGCCGACAAGATCGTGATGATCCCCAAGGCCACCGGCACCGCCGAGATCTCGGGCCTCCTGGCGAAGGAGGGGGTGATCGACAACCCGATGCTGTTCGAGCTGTATTCCTATTTCAACCGCAGCAAGGGGCAACTCAAGGCGGGCGAGTTCCAGTTCAAGGCGAGGGCCAGCATCGCGGACGCGATCGACACGCTGATCGGCGGCAAGGCGATCCTGCATGCGGTCACGATCCCGGAGGGCCTGACCAGCGAGCAGGTCGTCGCGCGGCTGCGCGACAACGATATCCTCGTCGGCGGCGTGAACGACACCCCGCGCGAGGGCTCGCTCATGCCCGACACCTACAAATTCGAGCGCGGCACGACCCGCCAGCAACTCCTCAACTCGATGCAGCAGGCGAGCCGCACGACTCTCGACAAGGTCTGGTCGCGCCGCTCGCCCGACCTGCCGATCAAGACCCCGCAGGAACTGGTCATCCTGGCCTCGATCGTCGAGAAGGAGACGGGCAAGGGCGAGGAGCGTCCGCGCGTCGCCGGCGTCTTCATCAACCGCCTCCAGAGGCGGATGAAGCTCCAGTCGGACCCGACCATCGTCTACGGGCTCGTGGGCGGCAAGGGGACGCTCGGCCGGGGCATCACGCGGGCCGAGATCGACAAGCCGACGCCCTACAACACCTATGCCATCGAGGGCCTGCCGCCCGGCCCCATCGCCAATCCGGGCCGCGCGGCGCTGGAGGCATCCGCCAATCCGGCCAAGACGCGCGAGCTTTATTTCGTGGCGGACGGCACGGGCGGCCACGTCTTCGCCGAGACCTACGACCAGCACCAGCGCAACGTCGCCAAGTGGCGGCAGATCGAGCGCGCACGCGACCCGGCGGTGGGCGCGGGCGCGGGCGAGGTCGACCGGGCGGCGCCGCCCGAGACCCGCACCGACTACGAGGCGGCGAGCCCCACGCGCTCGGCCTCGGCCGGTCCGTCCTCCTATGGCTCGCGCGCCTTCGACGCTTCGGAAGGGACGCCGATCGATCCTCTCCTGAACCGCAACTGGGACCTCAGCACGGCGAAGACGGTGCCGAGCTTCGGCCCGCCCGAGGCTGAGCCGGCCCGCGCCGCGGGGGCGCATCCGCGCGCAAAGCCGGCCGGCCGGAAGACGGCCGGCGCGGCCGCCGAGCCCCTGCCCCCGGGTGTCCGGCTGCCTCCCCGCTGAGCTTTCACATGACGATCAGGTCGATGACCGGCTTCGCCCGCGAGGCCGGAGTGACGGGCCCGCATCAATGGGCCTGGGAAATCAAGACGGTGAACGGCCGGGGCCTCGACGTGCGCCTGAGGGCGCCGCAGGGCTTCGAGCAGCAGGGGGAGGAGGCGAGGCGCCTCCTCGCGGCTTCGCTGACGCGCGGCCAGTGCCAGCTCTCGCTCACCCTCGCCCGCGCCGCCGGCGAGGCGTCGGTCAGGATCAACCAGCCGGCTCTCGAACGCCTTCTCGCGACACTCGACGGCATCCGGCGGCCGGACCATGTGGGTCCCGCGACACTCGACGGCCTCCTGGCCGTGCGCGGCGTCGTCGAGATCGAAGACGATGCCGGGGCGGCCTTCGACGAGGCGCTTCGGACCGATCTCGTGGCGGCGGCGGCCCGTCTCGTCGCGGCCTTGCAGGCCGCGCGGGCGGCCGAAGGGGCGGCCCTCGCCCATGTGCTCGACGGCCAGCTCGCCGCCATGGCCGCCCTCGCCGAGGCGGCCGAGCTGTGCCCCGGCCGGCAGCCGGAGGCGGTCAGGGCGCGCCTCGCCGCCCAGGTGGCCCTGCTTCTCGACGCCTCGGCGGGCCTGGACTCGCAAAGGTTGCACCAGGAGGCCGCGCTTCTCGCCGCGCGCGCCGATATCCGCGAGGAGATCGACCGGCTGCGGGCCCATATCCAGTCGGCGCGCGAGCTTCTCGCGGCGGGCCAGGCGGTCGGCCGCCGGCTCGATTTCCTGGCGCAGGAACTCGGGCGCGAGGCCAATACGCTCTGCTCGAAGGCGAATGACGTCTCGCTGTCGCGAATCGGGCTCGACTTGAAGGCCGTCGTCGAGCAATTCCGCGAGCAGGTTCAGAACGTGGAGTAGCGGGGCGTGGGCGAGGTGGCGGAAGGCAGGGACCATGAGGCGCACGGCGCCATCGGGCGGCGCGGCTTCGTCCTGATCCTCTCCTCGCCTTCTGGGGCCGGCAAGACGAGCCTGACCAAGGCGCTGATGGCCGACAAGGATGCGGGCCTTGCGGTCTCGGTCTCGGTCACGACCCGCCCGAAGCGCCGGAACGAGGTGGCCGGGCAGGATTACAACTTCATCTCCGTCGACGATTTCCGGCACCTGAAGGACCATGACGACCTGCTCGAATGGGCGGAGGTCCACGGCAATTTCTACGGCACGCCGCGCCGCCCCGTGGAGAAGCATCTGGCGGCGGGCACCGACATGATCTTCGACATCGACTACCAGGGCACCCGGCAGGTGCGCGAGAAGATGGATCTGGATGTCGTGACGGTGTTCATCCTGCCCCCCTCGATGGCGGAGTTGCGCAGCCGCCTCGAGCGCCGGGCCCAGGACAGCGACGAGACGATCGAGCGGCGCCTCAGGAACGCCGCCGTCGAGATCGAGCGCTGGCGCGAATACGACTACGTCCTGGTCAACGAGGATCTCGACAGCTCGCTCACCAGCCTGCGCGCGATCCTGGTGGCGGAGCGCGCGAGGCGCGAGCGTCAGACGGGGCTCGACGATTTCGTGGCGGGGCTGCTCCGCGAGGCGGCCTGATCCGCCTCGGCCGCGTCGAGCGCCGCGGCCATCGCGCAGAAGCCGGCGACCGGGACCTCCTCCGCCCGCGCCGTCCCCTCGATCCCGGCGGCCGCGAGGAGCGGGGCGGGGTCGGTGCCGAGCGCCTTGAGGCTCTGGCGCAACATCTTGCGGCGCTGGCCGAAGGCCGCGCGCGTGATCCGCTCCAGCGTCCGGGGCCGGGCCGGAAGCGGCGTGGGATTCGGCTCGACCAGCACCACGGCCGAGGTGACCTTGGGCGGGGGCACGAAGGCGCGCGGCGGCACGTCGAACAGGATGCGCGAGCGGCAGCGCCAGCCGCACAGGACGCCGAGCCGGCCGTAATCCTCCGGCCGGTCCGGTCCGGCGACGATCCGGTCCGCGACCTCGCGCTGGAACATCAGCGTGGCGCTGGACCAGGGGGGCGGCCAGGTCTCGCCGGAAACCCAGCCGGCGAGGAGGGCCGTGCCGACATTGTAGGGCAGGTTGGCGACGATGCGCGAGGGACCGGGGCCGAGCAGGTCGGCGGGATCGACCGTCATGGCGTCGGCCTCGACGACCTCCAGACGGCCGGGATAGCGCTCGGCGATCTCGGCCAGGGCCGGCAGGCAGCGCGGATCGCGCTCGACGGCCACGACCCTCGCGGCGCCTGCGGCGAGGAGGGCGCGGGTGAGGCCGCCGGGGCCCGGCCCGACCTCCAGCACGCTGATGCCCTCGAGGGGACCTGCCGCGCGGGCGATGCGGCCGGTCAGGTTGAGATCGAAGAGAAAATTCTGGCCGAGGGCCTTGCGGGCGGCGAGCCCGTGGCGGGCCACAACCTCGCGCAGCGGTGGCAGGCCGTCCGGCGCGGTCAAGGCAACCACGGGACCCCATGCCCGGCGAGACGCCCCGCGAGGCGGATCGCCGCGAGGAGGCTGTCCGGCCGCGCGATCCCCCGGCCCGCGATATCGAAGGCGGTGCCGTGGTCGGGCGAGGTGCGGATGAAGGGCAGCCCGAGCGTGACGTTGACCCCTTCGTCGAAGGCAATGGTCTTGATAGGGATCAGCGCCTGGTCGTGATACATGGCGAGGACGCAGTCATAGGCGGCCCGCGCGCGGGGATGGAACAGGGTATCGGCCGGGTGCGGCCCCGTCGCCGCGATGCCCTCGCTTTGCAATTGCCGGATGGCCGGCGCGATCACGTCGCGATCCTCGCCGCCCATGGCGCCCCCCTCGCCGGCATGGGGGTTGAGCCCGGCGACGGCGAGGCGCGGGGCGGCGATGCCGAAGCGCGCGGCGAGGTCGCGCGCCACGATGCGGCCCGTCCGCACGATGAGCGCCGTGTCGAGCCGCCGTGGCACCTCGCTTAGCGCGATATGGACGGTGACGGGCACGACGGCGAGCGTCTCGCTCCAGAGCATCATCACCGGATGGGGCGGCGGCTCGCCCGGCCGTGCGGCCAGTTCCGCCAGATATTCGGTATGGCCCGGTTGGCGGAAGCCGGCCGCATAGAGGACGTGCTTGGCGATCGGGTTCGTGACGAGGGCGGCGGCCTCGCCCCCGCGTACCGCCGCGACCGCCCGGTCGATGGATTCGATCGTCCCGGCGGCCGTTGCCGGATCGGGCCGTCCCGGCTCCGCCCCGGCGCGCCCCGAGAGCGGCACCACGGGCAGGGCCTCGGCGAAAATCTCCGCCGCGCGCGCCGGTGTCGCCGGCGCGACGGGGATATCGAGGCCGATCCGCTGCGCCGCGGCGGCGAGGACATCCGGGTCCGACAGCACGAAGAAGGGAAGCCGGGCGGCTTCCGGCTCGCCGCGGAGCGCGAGCCAGGCGCGCAGCGTGATCTCCGGGCCGATCCCGGCCGGGTCGCCCTGGGTCAGGGCGAGGGGCAGGCGGGAGGTGCTCATCCGGCCCGGTGCGCCCCCGCGGGAGGGACGGTTGCGCCGGTCCTCACCGCGTCGCGATGCCGTCGGCCGTCGTCGTGGTGACGCTCTGCGAGACGTTGCTCTGGCCGAGGGTCCTCAGGTCGAGGCGGACCATGATGGTGCGATCCGTCTCGCGCAGCCCCGTCGCGGCGAGGCGCGGGGTGACGTAGTAATTGATGCTGAGGGACGTGCACTCGTCGCGATAGCTGAGGGCGAAATTGGTCTGCGCGACGGAATCGGCCTTGCGATATTGCAGGTTGGCGAGGGCGGCCGCGGTCCCGTAGACGTTGGCGTAGTCCTGGAAATACAGCGCGTAGGCCTCCCGCTGCTCGCGGGAGCGGTCGAGATCGAGCAGCACCGAGCCGCCGATCGACCAGTTGGGCGTGATCTGCCAGGAGGCGCCCGGGCGCAACCCTTCGCGGGGATACAGGTAGCCCTGCTCGACCTGGGCGCTGTAGCGCACATAGGTCAGGGAGGCCATGATCGGCAGGTAGGGCTTGAAGTTCGCGACGGCCTGGGTCTCGAAGCTGTTCGCCGAGAAATCGCGATGGTCGAGCCGGGCGCGGGTGACGAGGGAGAAGTTCTCCGTCGGATTCACCTGGATGCGGCCGACATAATCGGAGACGCGGCTGTCGAGGCCCGAATCCGCTCCCGTATTGAGGAGGTCGCTTCCCGTTCCGTAGGAGTTCCGCCCCGCGACTTGGTAGGATTGGCCGAAGAGGGCGTTGCCGGTCCAGCCGGAGGGCGTCACGACGTTGTATTGCAGGCCGACATTGGCCCGCACGCCGCCCTCGACGCGGTCATAGCCGGAGAACTTGTCCCAGTTGAACAGGTTCGTGTCGTCGTAGACGAGGCTGTGCGCATCCTCGTTCGGAAGCCGGCCCATATGGCTCTCGTTCGGCCGCGCGATGATCTGGCCGATGGGAGTGAGCGTATGCGTGCCCCATTGTCCGGCATCCGCCACGAAGGGATAGCGGTATTCGAGGCCGATCGCGGGCATGGCCCGGCCGACCACCGTGTCGTTCCCGCCAATGAAATTCGTGATCATCGGGTTCTGATAGCCGGTCAGGTCCGGGCTGTTGGAGAACGCGTCCGCCCGGAAATAGGCGAAGGGCGTCCAAACCTGGCCGAAATCGTCGATCATGTTGCGGCGCCAGGACACCTCCGCCGAGGCGCGCGCGTAATTGCCGGCGAGCCCGTTGACGAGGCAGACGCTGCGCTGGAACACGATGCAGCTGTCATAGGGCACCGCCGGCAGCGCGGTGCTCAGCGCGCCGAGCGTCTGGAGGCCGCCCAGCGAGGAATTATAGGCCGTGGTCGGCGTGTATTGCGTCAGGTTGCGGTTGATGTTGGTGAAGTTGAACTGGAAGCGCAGCTCGCCGCCCAGCGGCTCCGGCCCGTTGATGCGCTTGTCGTAGTCGAGCACCGGCGTGACGTTCGGCAATTGCTTCTGCCAGTCCGCGTAGGACAGTCCCTTGAAGTAATAGGCCGAGAGGTCGAAATAGGAACGGTCGCCCTGCCCGCGCAGATAGGCGCTGGAGGTCGATTCGGGCAGGATGTAGTTCGCCGAGAAGCTTTCGCTTCGGATCTTGTAGTTCTGGAGGAACCACTTGTCCGACAGCATCGCGACGTCCCAGCCGTAGCGCCAGTGTTCGTTGATGTTGAAGCGGCCCGTCGATTCGAGCGAGCCGCGCCAGGTGCGGTTGGCGGGGCCGTAGGGCGGCGCCAGGAAGGCGCTGTCGCCCATCTGGTAGGTGCCGGCCGCGCGGATGTTGAACTCGCCCGTCAAGAGACGCTGGCGATACTCCGCCTGCATCAGCACGCCCTGGCGCGACATCAGGCTCGGCGTGAGCGTCAGGTCCTTGTCTGGGGCGATCACCCAGAAATAGGGGATGGCCGCACCGTAGCCGAGCGCCTTGGTGTGGATGTAGCGGGGGGCCAGAAAGCCGGATTCGCGCTTCACGGTCGGGTCGGGGGACCAGAAATAGGGAATCCAGCCGATCGGCACGCCGCCGACCTCGACCGTCGCGTTCTCGTAATAGATGCGGTGCTCTTCGTTGTTGTGGACGATGCGCGCCGCCTTCACCTGCCAGAGCGGGGGGCGCTCGGGATGCTCGCGGCAGGGCTCGCAGGCGGTGTAGGTGCCGTATTCGAAGGTCGTGGTCTCGCCGCCGATCCGCTCGCCGCGCGGGGAGGAGAAGCGCGTCGTCACCGGGCCCTGCAGGTCGCGCGAGGTCTGCTCGGCGCGCAGGCTGTCGATGAAGCCCGTCTTGAAATCGTCCGTCAATTCGAAGCGGTCGCCGGTCGTGACCTGGCCGTTCGCCTCGGTCATCCGCACGTTGCCGGTCGCGGTGACGCGTCCGCTCGTGCGGTCGTAGGTGACGCGGTCGGCCTGGAGGGTGCGCCCGTCATAGTTCAACTCGACGTCGCCGGTGGCCGCGACGGTGTTCTTGTCGCGGTTGTAGACGATCTCCTGCCCTTCCACGAGCAGGCGCGGCTTCTCCTTCCCCGCCTTCGCCTTGCCGGCGATCAGGTCGTTCATCGACGCCTGGGCGAGGGCGAGCGAGGGCAGGCCGGCGCCTGCCAGCGCCAGCGCGATCACCCACGCGCTCGTCGTATGCCGAAACCCCATCGAAGCTCCATGCCGGTTACGCTGGCCGAGGATCATCACCCGTCCTCTTGATACAGAAGCGCCAGCGTCCCGAGTAAGCTGCCCACGATCGCCGGAAACCACGCCGCCACGGAGGAGCCGATGATCCCGGCACCCCCCAAGTCGCGCATGACTTCCGTAACCACATAAAGCACGAACCCGGCGCCCACGCCACCGAGCACCATTTTGGCGACACCACCAAAGCGGAAAAACCTCAACGAAACGGATGCGGCCAGGAACACCATGGCCACGAAAAGCAGCGGGCGGGCCAGCAGGACGTCGTATTGGAGCCGGTAGCGGCTCGCATCGAGGCCCGCGCTCTCGGCCTTGGCGATCGTCTCCCCGAGCTTCCAGAACGAGACCGATTCCGGCGGGGTGAAGGTCTGGCGCACCTGGCTCGGATCGAGGTTGCTGGCCAGGAGATAGGTCCCGTAGCTCCGCGGCTCGTCCTCGGTCGAGAAGACGTGGGCGTCGTGGAACTCCCAGTACCCGTCCCGCAGGACGCCGTCCTGCGCCTCGACCCGCTCCATGAACCGCCCCTGCGGATCGAAGACGAAGATCGTGGGACGCTGCACGGTGTTGGTGGCGGCGACGGCGGTCTCGGCGCGGATCACGGCCTGGCCGTCGACGCTCTTCTGGCGGATCCAGAGTTCCGGCCCGAGCCCCTTCGACCTCGTGCCGAAGATCTTGGCCTCCATGCGGCCCGATTGCTGCTTGAGCGCGGCCGAGAGGGGGTTGTAGGCGAGGATCGAGAAGAGGCCGAGGGCGACCGCCACCGCGAGGCCGGGCTGGAGGAACTGCCAGGCCGACACGCCGGCGGCGCGGGCGACGACCAGTTCCAGCTTGCGCGACAGGCCGAGCAGCGTCGCCATCGAGCCGAACAGGACTGCGAAGGGCAGGACCTGCTCGGCGATGGAGGGCGTGCGGTAGAGCGAGAGCTGCGCCATCATCAGCGGCGTCGCGCCGGCCGTGTCGCCCGCCCGGCGCAGCAGCTCGACGAAGTCGAGCGTGAAGACGAGCCCGAAGACGGTCGCGAAGACCATCATGATCGTCCGCAGGAAGCGGGCCGAGATGTAGCGGGCGAGCGTGTAGCCGATCAGCATGGCGTCACGCGTCCCGCAGCCGGGCGCGGCCCGGCCAGGAGGGAAGGAGCGAGGCCGCCCGGCGCCGCAGGCGGTCGAGGGTTCCGAAGAGGAGCGGCCCGTGCAGGATCATGGCGAGGGAGAGCAGGATCGCCGCGACCGGCAGGCCCCAGACGACGAACACGGCGCCCGGGCTGCGGGCCACCGCGCTCGAGGCCGCGAACAGGGCGATCCTGAGCGCGACGACGGTGACGACCGCCCCGGCGATCGAGGTGCCGCGTCCCTGGCGCGTGGTCTTGGCGTTGCCGAGGGCGGCGAAGGCGATGAAGACGGTGGCGAGCGGGAAGAGCCAGGCGGTGAGCCGGTCGTGCAGCTCCGCCCGGAAGCGGCCCGACTGCATGCGGTAGTAGTTGTCGGACTTGTCCGGCATCAGGAGGTCGCCGGTCGAGCGCTCGCGCGGCTTGTAGACCAGCTCGCCGGTCTCCTGGTTGAGTGCCGCGAGGTCGATCGCGTAGCGCGAGAAGGCGACGATCGAGGAATCGGCGACGCCCGCCCGCTGGCGGTGGACGCTGCCGTTCTCGAGCACGAGGTAGCTCTGGCCCTTCTGCTCGATCGTCTGGCCGCGCTCGGCGAGATAGACGATGGTGCGGTCCGCGTCCCGCCGGTCCTGCATGAGGATGCCGAGGAGCGCCTGGCCCGAGCGCTCGCGATAATGGAACGTGACCCCGTTATCGAGGGTGGTGAACTGCCCCTCCTGGGCGATGTTGGCGACGAAATCGGCCCGGATGCGGGAGATGAGGTCGCGCAGCTCCTGGAAGGAGGCGGGGATGAGGTAGATCGACAGGAACCCCACCATCGCCGAGACGATGAGGCCGAGCGAGAGGAAGGGCCGGATCAGCCGCAGGGGCGACATGCCGGCGGCGCTCATCACGATCAGCTCGGAATCGCCGTTGAGGCGGTTCAGGGCGTAGATGATCGCGATGAACAGCGCCACCGGCGCGATCACCGCGACGAGGGTCGGCAGGGTCAGGCTGGTGACGGTCAGGAAGACGAGCAGCGTCTGGCCCTGCGCCGTGATGACGTCGAGCTGACGCAAGGCGGAGGTCAGCCAGATCACGCCCGTCAGCGCCACGAGGCAGCCGAGAAACGCGCCGGCGACGATCCGAAATATGTAGCGCTCGACGAGAGACATGCGGAACCGTGCAGACGCCAAGGGCTATCCCGCCTCCCCGCCAGGGGCAATGACACGGGGGCAACACTCCTCTCCCTCCGCAATCGGGCCGAAGCGAGGCCGAGGCGGGACGGGCGCCGCAGGGGATGGCACGGGGAGCCTCGTCCGCGTCCGGCCGCCCTTGCCTCGCCGCGCGCCGCGGGCCAAGGCTCGGCGGGAAGCGGGACGCTCCGTCGGCCCCGCGCAGTCTCGGCGAGAGAATCCATGGTGGACAAGATCAGCATCGCGTTTCGGCCCGCCACGGTCCCGGAAGAGGGCGACCTCGTCGTCTTCGTGCGCGACGACCTCGTGCCGCTCGGCGCGGCCGGTGCGACCGGCCTGGGCGATCTGATCGCGCGGGCCGCCGCGGCGGAGCGCTTCAAGGGCAAGGCGAAGGCGGTCCTCACGATCCCGGCGCCGGCGGCTCTCCCCGGAATCGGAAGCCTGCATGTCGTCGGGCTCGGGCCGAAGGACGGCCCCGCCCCGGACTGGACGGCGATCGGGGGCGTGATCGCGGGCCGCGTCCCGGGCCGGCAGGCGAGCGTCCTCGCCGATTTCGACGGCGTCGGGCTCGAGGCCGTCGCGGCCATGGCGCTCGGGGCGCGGCTGCGCGCCTATCACTGGGATCGCAAGAGCAAGCGCAAGCCGGAGGCCGAGCCGGAGGCGCCGACGCATCTCGTCTTCGGCGTCGCCGATCCGGCGGGGGCGGAGCGGGCCGATGCCGCCGGCCTCGCCTTGGCCGAGGGCGTGAACCTCGCGCGCGATCTCGTCCACGAGCCGCCGAACGTGCTCTTCCCGCTCGAATTCGCGCGCCGCGCCGAGCAGCTCGATGCGCTCGGCGTCGAGGTCGAGGTCCTGGGCGAGGAGGATCTGCGCCATGTCGGGATGCGCGCGCTCGTCGCCGTGGGCGACGGCTCCGTCCACGACAGCTGCGTCGCGCTGATGCAGTGGCGGGGCGGGGCGCCGGACGAGCCGCCGATCTGCTTCGTCGGCAAGGGCGTCTGCTTCGATTCGGGCGGCATCTCGATCAAGCCCGCGGGCGGCATGGAGGACATGAAGGGCGACATGGCCGGGGCCGCGACCGTGGTCGGGCTCATGCACGCGCTCGCGGCCCGCAAGGCGAAGGTCAACGTGATCGGCGCCATCGGCCTCACCGAGAACATGCCCGACGGCAAGGCGCAGCGGCCGGGCGACATCATCACGACGCTGTCCGGCCAGACGGTCGAGATGGTGAACTCGGATGCCGAGGGCCGGCTCGTCCTCGGCGACGTGCTCTGGTACGTCCAGGATCGCTACAAGCCGGCCTTGATCATCGACCTCGCGACGCTCACCGGGGCGGTCCTGGTCGCCCTCGGCCAGGAGCATGCCGGCCTCTTCTCGAACGACGACGAGCTGGCCGGGCGCCTCGAAGCGGCGGGGCGGGAGACCGGCGAGAAGGTCTGGCGGATGCCGCTGGCCCCCGCCTACGACAAGATGATCGATTCCAAGTTCGCGGACATGAAGAATACCGGTGGCCGCCATGCCGGCTCGATCACGGCGGCCCAGTTCCTGCGCCGCTTCATCCGCGACGACCTGCCCTGGGCCCATCTCGACATCGCCGGGACGGGGATGAACGTCCCCCAGACCGATGTCATCAAGACCTGGAGCGGCGGCTGGGGCGTGCGCCTGCTGGAGCGGCTGGTGCGCGATCATTACGAAAAGCAATAGATGCTTGATCGGAATCAACGGCGATCCTCTTGCGTCCGGTAGTCAGGGCCGACCACGGAAGAGGCAGGCGAGATGCTCGAGCGCGTGAAGGACATCCACGTCGTCCTGTGCCCCGACGAGGGCAGGACTGGCGCGGCGGCGGCCTTCGGCCTGTCGCTGGCGCAAGCCGCGCAGGCCCATGTCACCGTCCAGGCGGCCTCGGTCAGGATCACGATTCCCCATTCCATTATCAGCAATGTCGGATCGGCCCTGGTGAGGGAGGAGAACAAGCGCCGGCTCGAGGCGGCGGAAAACACAGCCGATGCCTGCCGGAAGAATGCGGCCGCGCAGGGCAGCGCCTGCACCGCGCTCGCGTTCCAGATTCCGTTCCCGGAGGCCGTGGCGGCATGCGGCCGCCGCAGCCGCCTGCACGACCTGACGATCCTCGATGCGCGCGCGGACGCGCTCCGCCTGGAGCGCGCGGTCGTCGAGGAGATCCTGTTCAAATGCGGGCGGCCGGTGCTCGTCGTGCCGGAAGGCCATGACGCCTTCCGGCCCGGCCATGCGATGGTCGCCTGGGACGGAAGCGCCCAGGCCGCGCGGGCGCTGAACGACGCTCTTCCGCTGCTCGCCGCGGCGAGGACGGTCAGCCTCGTCAGCGTCGCCGAGCCCGGCAAGGAGGACGCGCTGCCGGGAGCCGATATCGCCCGCCACCTCTCCCGGCACGGAATCCAGGTGACGCTGGTCGATCTGAAGGCGTCGCAGAAGAACGTCGAATCGATCCTGCGCGACCAGTCCCACGCCCACCGGACGGACCTGATCGTGATGGGAGCCTATGCCCATTCCTGGTGGCGCGAGATCGCCCTCGGCGGCGTGACGCAATCCTTCATCGGCGATCCGCCGGCGCCCCTGTTCCTGTCCCACTGAAACCGGGCCTCGTCTACCCGGCGAGCCCGTCTTCCCGGTCCGCCTCGCGCAGGGCGGCCGGCCGCTCGGCGGGATCGCCGAGGCCCCCGCCGCCGGGAGTGCGCAGGACCAGCCGCTCGCCGGGCGGGATCGTCTGCAAGCCCTTGCCGCGCAGCACCTTGCCCGAGGCGAGGCCGATATGGCCCGCCGCGCCCGCCTTGCCGCCGTCGCGCCCGCGCGGGGGATGGTCGATGCGATCGAGCGCGGCCAGAAGCTCGAAAGGCTCCTCGATCGCGCTCTCGATCTCGATGACCTGCCCGTGGCCGCCCCGGTACTTGCCGTCGCCGCCGGAATTGGGCCGCAGCTCCTTCTTCCAGAAGATGAGCGGGATGAGGGATTCGGCGATCTCGACCGGATTGCCCTTGACGCCGGACGGATAGGAGGTGGCCGACAGCCCGTCGCTCGTCGGCCGCGCTCCCGTGCCTCCGTTCGAGACGAAGGTGGTCGAGAAGCCGAAATTGCCGTTCGCGTCGCTCGTGCGGCCGCGCAGGTTGAGGTTCCAGAGGCAGGAGGTGCCCTCGGCCGGCACGCGGTCCGGCACCGCCTGGCGCAGGCAGCCGAAGACCATGTCGGGCAGCATCTGGCCTGTCACGTGCCGCACCGAGACGGGGGCGGGCTTTTGCGCGTTGAGGATGGTGCCGGGCGGGGCCGAGACCGTGAACGGCTTCAGCGAGCCGGCATTGTTGGGGATGCGCGCGGCGACGATGCAGCCGAGGCCGAACACCGTGTAGGCGGTGGTATAGGCGATCGGCACGTTGATGCCGCGGCCCGAGGCGGGACTCGTGCCGTCATAGTCGACATGGATCCCGGCCTCGGAGACGGTGGCCCGGGCCACGAGCGTGATCGGCGCGTCGTAGCCGTCGATGGTCATCGAGAAGGACCAGCTTCCGCGCGGAAGCTTCGCGATCTCGGCCCGCACGGCCGCCTCCGAGCGGGTGCAGACGTGGTCGGCCAGCGCGTCGAGGTCGTCGAGGCCGAATTCCTCCATCATCGCGACGAGGCGGCGGCAGCCGATGTCGTTGCAGGCGGCGAGGGAATAGACGTCGCCCTCCGTGTCGACGGGCAGGCGCGTATTGGCCCGGATCATGGCCATCAGCGTCTCGTCGAACCGGCCCCGGTCGGCGAGCTTCAGATGGGGGATGTAGAGCCCTTCCATGAAGACGTCGGTCGCGTCCGGCCCGACGCCGAGCCCGCCGATATCCATGAGATGGCTCGTGCAGGAGAAGAGCCCGACCAGCCGGCCCTTGTGGAAGCAGGGGGTTGTCAGCACGAAATCGTTGAGATGGCCCGTCCCCATCCAGGGATCGTTGGTGATGTAGATGTCGCCCTCGCGCATCGTCTCGAGCGGGAAGCGGGCGATGAAGTGATGCACCGCCTCGGCCATGGAATTGACGTGGCCGGGCGTCCCGGTGACGGCCTGGGCGAGCATCCGGCCCCGGCGGTCGAACACGCCGGCGGAGAGGTCGCCCGATTCGCGCACGATGGGGCTGAAGGCGGTGCGCAGGAGAACCTGCGCCTGCTCCTCCACCACCGAGATGAGCCGGCTCCACATCACCTGGAACTCGATCTCGCCGGGCTGGGTCATCGGCCGCGCCTCCCTCATGCCTTGCGCTCCAGGACCAGCGCCCCGCCCGAATCGAGCCGGGCGTCGAAGCTCGGGCTCACGATCGTCGAGGTGCCCGCCTCGACGATGATCGCGGGGCCGGCGATCTCCATGCCCGGCGTGAAATCGCCCCGCGCATAGACCGGGACGTCGCGGGGCGCGTCGTCCTGGCCGAGGACGAGGGCGCGCGTGCCGATGGGCGCGGGGCCCGGCCGCCGCTCCGGCCGGGGCAGGACGGGAGGCGCCTCCTGGCGCGTCCCCACCGTGACCGCGAAGCTCAGGATCTCGATCACGGCCCCCGGAATGGCGCGCCGGAAAAGCCGGGCGTATTCGCGCTCGAACGCCGCGCGAAGCTCTCCCGGATCCGTCCCGGAGAGCGGACGGGAGGGCAGGTCGATCGCGATCTCATGGCCCTGGCCGAGATAGCGCATGAAGGCGCGCCGTGTTTCGTGCAGCTCGCGGCCCCCCGCGGCGTTTCGCGCGAGGCCGCCCGCCTCCTCCGCCATCTCGGTGAGAAGGGCGTCGAGGGGGGCGGGCTCGAACCTGTCGAGCCGGGCATGGCGGCTGCGCACCAGTTCGTAGGCGACGGGCGCCTCCAGGAACCCGACCGCCGAGCCGACCCCCGCATCGGCCGGCACGAGGATGCGCGAGATGCCGAGCTTCTCGGCGAGCCGCGCGGCATGGAGGGGGGCCGCGCCGCCGAAGGCGACGAGCGTGTGCTCGGCGACGACGAGCCCGCGCTCGACCGCATGGACGCGCGCGGCATTGGCCATGTTCTCGTCCACGATCTCCTGCACGCCGCGCGCCGCCCCGACCGGCGAAAGCGAGAGCGGCTCGCCCACCTGCTCCGCGAGCGCCGCCCGCGCGCGCTCGGGCCGGAGCGCGATCGTGCCGCCCGCGAAGCGGGACGGGTCGATGCGGCCGAGCGCGAGATCGGCATCCGTCACTGTCGGAATGGTTCCGCCGCGCCCGTAGCAGGCGGGGCCTGGCTCCGAGCCCGCGCTTTCCGGGCCGACTGCGATGCGGCCGAGCGCGTCGAGCCGCGCGAGCGAGCCGCCGCCGGCCCCGATCTCGATCATCTCGATGACCGGGATGCGGAGCGGCAGGCCGCTGCCCTTGAGGAACCGCGCCTGCCGGTCGACCTCGAAGACGCGCGACTTCATCGGCGCTCCCTCCTCGATGAGGCAGATCTTGGCGGTGGTGCCGCCCATGTCGAAGGAGAGCACCTTGTCCTCGCCGCGCGCCGCCGCGACCCCGGCCGCGAGGATCGCGCCCCCCGCCGGCCCCGATTCGACGAGGCGGATCGGGAAGCGCCGCGCCGTCTCGAGGCTCGCGAGCGAGCCGCCCGAGGTCATGAGATGGATCGGCGCCGTCGAGCCCGCCTCCCGGAAGCGGTCGCGCAGCCGCCCGAGATAGCCTGCCATCAGCGGCTGCACATAGGCATTGGCGACGGCGGTCGAGGTCCGCTCGTACTCGCGAATCTCCGGAGCGACCTCGCTCGCGAGCGTCACCGCGAGGCCGGGGCATTCCTCGGCGAGGATGTCCCGGATGCGGCGCTCATGCGCGTCGTTCGCATAGCCGTGGATCAGCGCGACCGCGACGGCCTGGACTTCCGCCTCGCGCAGGCGCCGCGCCACGGCCCGCACGGCCGCCTCGTCGAGCGGCAGCCGGACCCGGCCCTGGACGTCCATCCGCTCGGGCACCGTGAAGCGCAGCCGCCGCGGCACGAGCGGGGCCGGGCGCTCGACGAAAATGTCGTATTGGTCGTGCCGCCCCTCGTCGGCGATGGCGATGACGTCGCGGAATCCCTCCGTTGCGATCAGCGCCGTCCGCGCGCCCTTGCGCTCGATGACGGCGTTGGTGGCGAGGGTCGTGCCGTGCACGAAGAGGTCGAGATCGGCGAAGCCGAGCCCGGCCTCGGCGAGGACGATGCGGGTTCCCTCGATCACGGCCTCTTCGGGGGCGCGATGCGTGGTGAGGAGCTTGCGCGTCCGCCGCTCGCCGCCCGCGTCGAGCACGATATCGGTGAAGGTTCCGCCGATATCGACCGACAAACGCGCCATGCTCCGCCTCGCGACCCGACCGTGCCTTCCGTCATAGGCCCGGACGGGGCGGGGGACAACGAAAGGCCGGGATGCGCAGGCCATCCCTGCTGGCCTGCCGGTTGCGGGCGCGGGACCCGTCGTGTAAGGCCGGGGCTCGACCACGGGGCGGTCTTGCCGGCCCCGATGGGTCTGTCGTGCGAATGGCGGCGGCCCGTTCCATCTCATTCGTGGAGTTCAGAGGTCCATGTCCTCTACCTTCGACACGGTCGCGGGGATCATTTCGGAGACGGCGGACATCCCGCGCGAGAAGATCACGCCCGAGAGCCATGCCATCGACGATCTCGGCATCGACTCGCTCGCCTTCCTCGACATCGCCTTCGCGGTGGACAAGGCGTTCGGCATCAAGCTGCCGCTCGAGAAGTGGACGCAGGAGGTGAACGAGGGCAAGGTTCCGGCCGAGGAATATTTCGTCCTCAAGAACCTCGTCGCCCGCATCGACCAGCTCGTCGCCGCCAAGGCCGCCTGACGCGGGCCCCGGCCCCGCGTCCAACGTGTCGGGAAGAGATGCGGCTCGAATATTTCGAGATGATCGACCGCGTGGTCGAGATCGATCGGGCGTCCGGGCGGATCAGGGCCCTGGCGCAGGTCCCAGGCGCGAGCCCGGTCTTCGAGGGGCATTTTCCGGGCCGACCGCTCGTGCCCGGCGTGCTCCTCACCGAGACGATGGCGCAGGCGTCCGGCTATCTGCTCCTGGCGAAGATGGAATTCGCGCAGATGCCTTTCCTGATGGGCATCGACAAGGCGCGATTCCGTGATTTCGTCGGCCCCGACGCGCCGCTCGAAGTCTCGGCCGAGATCGAGCATGAGGGCTCGGGCTATGCCGTGACCAAGGCGTCCATCGCCTCCGGCGGCAAGCGCATCGCCGATGCGGGCCTGCGCTTCCGCATCATGCCCTTCCCCGCCGAACTCGGCCACCTGATGGTCGAGCGCGCCCGGGGCATCGGGCTCGAGGCGTAATCCATGTCGTCTGCATCTCCCCGCCGCCGCGTCGTCGTCACCGGGATCGGCATCGTCTCCGCCCTGGGGGAGGGGATCGACGCCCATCTCGCCGCCCTCGAGGCCGGCGCGCCGGGCCCCGTCGCGACGGAGCCGCTCTCCGGCTATCCGGTCCATGCCGCCGCGAAGCTCGAATGGGACCGGCAGATCCCCAAGAAATCCGACCAGCGCCAGATGGAAGCCTGGCAGAAGCTCGGCTGCTATGCGGCCGGCCTCGCGCTCGACACCGCCGGCGCCAAGGAGGATGCGGCGCTCAAGGCCCGGATGCAGCTCGTGGTCGCGGCCGGCGGCGGCGAGCGCGATTTCGCGGTGGACGGCCAGATCCTGACCGGGATGCGCGAGGCGGCCGATCCCGGCGCCTATCTGAACGAGCACCTGCTCTCCGACATCCGTCCGACCCTGTTCCTGGCCCAGCTCTCGAACCTCGCGGCCGGCAACATCTCGATCGTCCACGGCGTGACCGGCGCCTCGCGCACCTTCATGGGCGAGGAGGCGGCCGGCATCGAGGCCCTGCGCATCGCCGAGGCGCGGATCGCGGCCGGGCAGGCCGACATCATGCTGGCCGGCGGCTCCTACAATGCGGAGCGCCCCGACGGGCCTCTGATCTACGAACTCGGCGGCTATGCGTGGCGCGACGGCTTCGCGCCCGTCCGCGACCGTGCCCAGGGCAACGAGGGCCGCGGCGGGCTGATCCTCGGCTCCGCAGGTGCCTTCCTCGTCCTGGAGGCGGAGGAGCACGCCGCCGCGCGCGGCGCGAAGGTTCTCGCCCGGCTCGAACCCGTCGTCGCGGTGCGGGTGCGGCGCGAGCCGGGCAGCGTCTCGCGCGCCCTCGGCGAGGCTTGGCCCAAGCTCGGCGCCGCGCGGCCCGACCGGGTCCTCAGCGGCGCGAGCGGGGTCGCCCCCGCGACCGCTGAGGAACATGCCGCGTTGTCGCTCCTCGCGCCGGGCGCGCCGGTGACCGATCTCGGCGATCTCATCGGTCATCCGATGGAATCGACGGCCCCCGCGGCCGTTGCGGTCGCCGCCGGCCTCGTCGCGGCGGGCAAGGCGCGGGACGTCGTCGTCACCTCCGTCGGCCATCGGCGCGGAGAGGGCTTGGTGCGGGTGGTCGCGCCGGAGTAGAGCGAGCCATGGCAGTCACCGACAGGCAGGGCCGCCCCCTCGTCGCCGTCACGGGCATCGGCCTCGTGACGTCGCTCGGCCGCGGCCTCGACGACAACTGGGCCGCGCTCACGGCGGGGCGCTCGGGCATCCACACGATCCGCCGCTTCCCGATCGAGGGCTTGCGCACGACGATGGCCGGCACGGTCGATTTCGTCGAGGCCGAGCCCTTCTGCGCCCCGGTCCTGACCGAGCGCTTCGCGGAGCTGGCCGCCGACGAGGCCGTCGCGCAATCCGGCCTCGGCAGGCCGGGCGATTTTCCCGGCGCGCTCTTCGTCGCCGTCCCGCCGGTCGAGCTGGACTGGCCGCAAAGGCGCGAGCTGGCCGCGGCCTCGGGGCAGACCGGGCCGATCACCTATGCCGACCTCCTCGCGGGCGCGCGCACGGGCCGCTTCGGCGCCTTCCACGAGCTGTTCCTCTTCGGCACCGTGGCGGAGCGCCTGGCGGATCGGTTCGGGACGCTCGGCACGCCGATCTCCCTCTCGACGGCCTGCTCCTCGGGCGCGACCGCGATCCAGCTCGGCGTCGAGGCGATCCGCCGGGGCGAGACCGAGGCCGCGCTCTGCATCGGCACGGACGGGTCGGTGAACCCCGAATCGCTGATCCGCTTCTCGCTCCTCTCCGCCCTCTCGACGCAGAACGAGCCGCCCGAGGGGGCCGCCAAGCCCTTCGCCAAGAACCGCGACGGCTTCGTGATGGGGGAGGGGGCCGGCGCCCTCGTGCTGGAGAATGCCGAGAGCGCCCGCGCGCGCGGCGCCACGATCCTGGGCTACGTGCTCGGCGCGGGCGAGAAGGGCGACGGCTTCCACCGCACGCGCTCGAGCCCGGACGGACGGCCGATCATCGAGTCGATCCGCGCCGCGATCGCCGATGCCGGCCTGACGCCGGATGACATCGACTATGTCAATGCCCACGGCACGGGCACGCCCGAGAACGACAAGATGGAGGCGATGGGCCTCATGTCCGTCCTCGGCGAGCGGATGAAATCCGTGCCGATTTCCTCCAACAAGTCGATGATCGGCCACACGCTGACGGCCGCCGGGGCGGTCGAGGCGGTGGTCTCGATCCTCACCTTGCGGAACGGACGCCTGCCGCCGACCATCAACTACGTGGTGCCGGATCCGGCCTTGCCGCTCGACGTCGTGCCAAACGAGGCGCGGGATGCCGATGTCGGGGTGATCCTGTCGAATTCCTTCGGGTTCGGCGGCCAGAATACCTGCCTCGTCATTTCCGCGGAGCCGAGATGAGGAAGCGCGTCCTCGTGACCGGCGGCGCCAAGGGGGTCGGCGCCGCCATCGTGACGAATCTCGCCGCGGCCGGGTTCGACGTCGACTTCACCTATCGGAACTCGGGCGCGGAGGCGCAGGCGCTGATCGCCGCCCTGCGCGCGAGCGCCCCCGACGCGCGGGTGACGGCGCAGCCGCTCGACCTCGCCGAGACGGGCTCGCTCGACATCTTCGCCGAGGCGCTGGAAGGCGAGCCCTATTGGGGCCTCGTCCATAATGCGGGCCAGCCCTACGACGTCCTCGCCGCGATGATGGCGCAGGACAAGGCCGAGGCGGTCATGCAGGTGAATTTCTGGTCGCTGACGCGGCTCGCGAAATCCCTCCTGCGCGGCATGATCCGGGCGCGGGGCGGGCGGATCGTCGTGATCGGCTCGGTCGCGGCCCTCCAGGGCAATCCCGGCAACGCGGCCTATGCGGCCTCGAAGGGCGCGCTGCTCTCCTATTGCCGCACGCTCGCCATCGAGAGCGCGAAGCGCGGCATCACCGTGAACTACGTCGCGCCCGGCTTCATCGATACCGAGATGATGGCGCCTTACGCCGCCTATCGCGCCAAGATGGAGACGCAGATCCCGGCCGGCCGCTTCGCGGCGCCGGGCGACGTCGCGGCCCTGGTCGGCTTCCTGATGGGGCCGGGCGCCGGCTACATCACCGGCGCCGTGCTGCCGGTCGATGGCGGCCTGACGGCCATGACCGGGGTGCACCGCTAGGCGCACCCTCTTTGCCCCCAACCGAACTTCGGGCAGAAGAAGCGGGGGAGGGCATCGCATGAGAGGGTTCCTGTCCATCGTCGCCTGCATCCTGGCGGTGATGATGCAGTCGGCTGCGGCCCAGGCTCCCGGCGCGAATGCGATCCTGATCCTCGACGCGTCGGGCTCGATGTGGGGCCAGGTGGAGGGGCAGACCAAGATCGCCGCGGCGCGCGTCGCCGTCGATCGCATTCTCTCGTCCTGGCGCCCGCAGGACCGGCTCGGCCTCATGGCCTATGGCCATCGCAGCCGGGGTGATTGCAAGGATATCGAGCTGGTCGTGCCGGTCGGCCCCGTCGAGCCGGGCGCCTTCCGCGCGGCGGTGGCGCGGCTCGAGCCGCGCGGAAAGACGCCGATCGCGGCCTCCCTGCGGGAGGCGGCCTCGATCCTGAAGAGTTCCGAGGAGCGCGCGACCGTCATCCTCGTCTCGGACGGCATCGAGACCTGCGATCCCGATCCCTGCGCCGTCGCGGCCGATCTCAAGAAGGCTGGAATCGGGTTCACCGCCCATGTCGTCGGCTTCGACGTCACCGATCCGCTGGCGCGCACGCAATTGCAGTGCATCGCCCGGGCGACGGGCGGCGTCTATCTCGATGCGCGCAACGCCTCGGGGCTGGAAGCCGCCATGACCAGGGCTGCGGAGGCGGCGCGCGGCACGAAGGTCGCGAGCGATGCGCCGGCCGCTCCTCCCAAGGCCGATCCTTTCAGCGGCAAGAACCTGCGCGCGACGGCGCGGCTCGCCGAGGGAACCGATCCGCTGACCGATCCCCGGCTGGCCTGGAGCCTCTACCGCCCCGACG
>NZ_DAOLAJ010000008.1:49477-59740 GCF_035325185.1 Enterovirga sp.
GACCGATTACGCGGCGGCTCCGAGCTTCGTCCTGCCGGCGGGAAGCTACCGGCTGAAGCTGACGAAAGACGCGGCTTCCGTCGAGCATCCCTTCACGCTCGCGGCGGGGGACAGCATCAATGTTGCGCTGGAGATCCCCGTCGGCCGGCTCCTGGTGGATGCGGTCTATTCCGAGAAGGGGCCGCCGGTCGGGAAGGGCCTCTCGGCGGAGGTGCGCCGGCCGGACAACGAGGACGGGGAGCCCGGCGCCTCCGTCACGACCCGCTACGATCCGCGCTCGAGCTTCCATCTGCTCGCAGGCCCCTACGAGGTCATCGTGGCGGCGGGGGAAGCGCGGCGGCAGGTGAAGGCCGAGATCGCCTCCGGCAAGACCTCCCGCCTCACCGTCAATCTCGATGCGGGCGTCGTCGTCCTGACGGCGGGAGCCGGCGCGACGATCGAGGTCTTCGAGGCGCAGAGGTCGATCGAGGGGACGCGCAAGCTGGTCGCCACCGGCTATGACGGCAAGCTGGACACCGTGCTGCCGGCGGGCGATTTTGTCGCCGCGCTGAGCAGGGACGGCGAGGCGCGGGGCGAGACGCCCTTCACGGTTCCGGCCGGCCAGAGGCTGGAACTCGCGCTCGACAAGCCGGCCCGTTGACGCCCCCCTCCTTCTGCGGGAGAGACCTGCATCGCTTCCATCCCGGATGACTGCATGCTGTCCCTCCAGACCCATGGCGATCGCGACCTGCGGCTCGAGGAGATCGAGCCGCCCCCGCCCCCGGCGCCCGGCGAGGTGCAGATCCGCATCCGCACGGTCGGGTTGAATTATCTCGATCTCTGGGGCTTCCGCGGCATGGCCTTCGCCAAGCGCAAGATGCCCCAGGCGGCGGGCGTCGAGGCGGCGGGCGAGATCGTCTGCGTCGGCGAGGGCGTGACCGGCTTCGCGCCGGGCGACGTGGTGACGGCCTATGGCGCCGACACCTGCGGCCGTTGCAAGGCGTGCCGCGAGGGCCGCGACAATCTCTGCGAGAACGTCGCCGGCATCATGGGCTTCCATATCGACGGCTTCGCACGCGAGGTGATCAACCGCGAGGCGCGGCTGGTGGTGAAGGCGCCGCCGGGCGTCTCCTTCGAGGAGGCGGCCTGCGCGCCGATCGGCTTCGGCACGGTCCAGCACATGCTCTTCGACAACGCGAAGCTGGAGCCGGGCGAATCTGTCCTCGTCCATGCGGGGGGCTCGGGCATCGGCACGGCGGCGATCCTGATGGCGAAGGCGATCGGCTGCACCGTCTTCACCACGGTCGGCGACGATGCGAAGGGGGCCAAGGCCAAGGCGCTCGGCGCCGACCACGTCATCAACTACCGGACCGACCGCTTCGAAGGGGTCGTGCGCAAGCTGACCGGCCGCAAGGGGGTCGACGTCGTCTTCGAGCATGTGGGCGCCGATACCTGGAACGGCTCCCTTCTCGTCCTCAAGCGCGGCGGGCGGCTCGTCACCTGCGGGGCGACCTCGGGGCCCTCGGCCACCATCAACCTGATGCAGCTCTTCCAGCAGCAATACCGGATCACCGGCTCCTTCGGCTGCCGCATCGAGAACATCCGCCAGTCGCTGGAGAAGATGGCGGGCGGCATGAAGCCGGTGATCGATTCGGTCTTCCCCCTCGCCGATTTCGAGAAGGGCCTCGCCCGGCTCGAGGGCCGGCAGGTCTTCGGCAAGGTGATCGTCACGCTCTGATCGAGGGCCGCCCCGGACCATCCGGCGCAGGCAAGGCAGGAGGAAAGCCATGGGCAGGCCGCTGATCACACCGGAGGAGCTGGCCGCGGAAATCGGCCGGCCGGGCCTCGTCGTGCTCGACATCCGCTCCGCCGTGGATGGCGGGGGGCGCGCGGCCTACGAGGCGGGGCATATCCCCGGCGCCGTCCATACGGATTACGTCGCGGCCGGCTGGCGCATGAAGGGGGCGTCCGGCGGCGCCGGCATGCTGCCGGACGAGGCGGCGCTCGGGCGTCTTCTCGGCGATCTCGGCATCACGCCGGAGAGCCGGGTCGTCGTGGCGCCGGCCGGGGTCTCGGCCGGCGATTTCTCGGCCGCCGCCCGCGTCTATTGGACCCTCAAGGTCGCGGGCCATGCGGAGGTCTCGCTGCTCGACGGCGGCACCGCCGCCTGGGCCGAGGCGGGTCTCGGGCTGGAGACGGTCCCCGTGCAGCCGCGTCCCGAATCCCCCTATCCGGTCCGGCTTCGTCCCGAATTGCGGGCCACGCTGGCGCAGGTGGAGCGGGCCGTGGCCGGAAGCGGCGCCCTGCTGGTCGATACGCGCGGCCCGCGCTCCTATCGCGGGGAGGAGAAATCGGCCGTCGCGGCGCGCGCCGGCCGCCTGCCGGGGGCGGTGCTTCAGGAAGGCGCCGCCGCCTTCGACGCGGCGGCGAACCGCCTGAAGCCGGAGGCCGAGCTTCGCTCCCTCTTCGCCCTGCCGGAGGGAGAGGCCGTGACCTATTGCAATACGGGGCAGCAGGCGGCGACGAACTGGTTCGTCCTCTCGGAAATCCTGGGACGGCCGGAAACGCGCCTCTATGACGGCTCGATGTCCGAATGGACCGCCGATCCGGCCCGGCTGGTCGAGACCGGGCCTGCCGCCTGAGCGCCTTGCGGGAGGGGAGGTTCAGGCGCCCCGGCCGGCTTTGGCGTCGAGGCTCCACGGGCCGGGGCCGGCCGCGCAGAGATAGAGGAAGACGAAGCAATAGAGCGCCGCCAGTTCTCCGCCATTGACGACGGGAAAGAAGCTGCGCGGGGCGTGGAAGAGGAAATAGGCGGCCGCGGACATGCCCGAGGCCAGGAAGGCCGCCGGACGCGTGAAGAAGCCGATCGCGATCAGGAGCCCGCAGCCCAGCTCGATGATGCCCCCGACCCAGAGCAGGCTGCCCATCGCGGGCGCGCCGGAGGCCGGGGGGACCGGAAATCCGAGCAGCTTCTGGGTGCCGTGCTCCATGAAGAACAGGCCCGCCATGAGCCTCAGGAGGCTGAGGAGGCGGGGGGCCCATGCGGCGGCGATCGTGTCGAGCGACATCGGTTCGTGTCCCTGGAAGATGGGGGGCGAATGCGTCCGCTCTTTTCGCATGGCGCGCGCCTCGTTGATACCGGGTCGCCGCGGCGAAGGCCGCGGGGTGGGGCGGAGGACTCGCCAGGGCTCCGAGGTTAAGGCTTAACTATTTGGCGATGCTTGCGAAAAAACGGCGGCTTCCGCCTCTGATTCACCGCTCGTCAGCCATTTTTGCCAACCCTCTCGTCAGGGTTGGGCGCCAAGATTTTCCCGAAAGGTCGAGCAGAAGGGCCTCGGGATGGGCATGGAACAGAATGGACGGGCGTCACGGATTCGGGGCGCCCAGGGGAGACGCCTGGCGCTGGTGATCGCCGTCGCGGCAGGCTGCGCCGCCGCTGCCGCGAAGGCGCATGCGAGGGAACTTGTGAGTTTCGACTCACAGGGCGTTCCGGCGGGAACGATCGTGATTCGGACTTCCGAGCGCGCGCTCTATCTCGTCGACGGCTACGGCTCGGCCCTGCGCTACCGGGTGGCGGTCGGGCAGCCGAGCAAGCAATGGTTCGGCTGGTCCCAGATCGACGGAAAATACGTCCAGCCCGCCTGGTCGCCGCCCTCCGAGGTCAAGCGCGACAATCCGCGGCTGCCGGACCTGATCGCGGGCGGCTCGCCGCACAATCCGATGGGCCCGCGCGCCCTCACCCTCGCGGGCGGCGAATATGCCATCCACGGCACGAACCGGCCCTCCTCGATCGGCACTTTCGCGTCCTATGGCTGCATCCGCATGTACAACCAGGACATCATCGATCTCTATGACCGGGTGCGGGTCGGGACGCGGGTCGTCGTCACGCGCTGAGGCTCTGTGGCGATCGGACGTCTGACGTTCCGGATGGGGCAGGTTTAGCCTGGCGCACCTTCGTCCTTCTGCGAGCCGGGAGGGCGGAACCTCGAGGGGGCCGGGCATGCTCGTCAGGACGAAGCCGCGTTGGTGGATTGCGGAGAGCGCCGCGACCCCGGAATCGGTCTTCCTCGACCGCCGCCGCATCGTGCAGGCTTTCGGCCTCGGCCTCGCCGGGATGGGGATCGGCGGGGACGCCGCGGCCGCGGAAGGGGTGGCGCGCAATGCGGCCTACACGCTCGGCGACCGTGCGCTGACGGACGAGAGATATGCCTCGTCCTACAACAACTTCTATGAGTTCTCGACCTCGAAGACCGTCACCCCCATGTCGGACGCGCTCAAGCCCCGGCCGTGGCGGATCCGAATCGACGGGCTCGTCGAGAAACCCTTCGAGATCGACATCGACGACCTGATCGCGAAGATGGCGCTCGAGGAGCGGCTCTACCGCTTCCGCTGCGTCGAAGCCTGGGCGATGGCCGTGCCCTGGACCGGCTTTCCGCTGCGCCGGCTCGTCGATTTCGCCAAGCCCGCCGCGGGGGCGAAGTACGTCGTGATGAGGACTTTCCTCGACAAGTCGGTCGCGCCCGGCCAGAAGCAGTTCTGGTATCCGTGGCCCTATACGGAGGGCGTCACCCTCGAGGAGGCCCGGAACGACCTCGCCTTCATGGTGACCGGCATCTACGGCAAGACCCTGCCGAATCAGCACGGGGCGCCGCTGCGTCTCGCGCTGCCGTGGAAATACGGCTTCAAATCGGTCAAGTCGATCAACCGCATCACCTTCTCGGCCGAGCGGCCCAGGACCTTCTGGGAGGCGTTGCAGGATTCCGAATACGGCTTCTGGGCGAATGTGAATCCCAAGGTGCCGCATCCGCGCTGGAGCCAGGCGGAAGAGCGCGTGCTCGGGACGGGCGACCGCGTGCCGACGCTGCTCTTCAACGGCTACGCGCCGGAGGTCGCGGACCTCTACAAGGATCTCCAGAAGGAACGGCTCTGGGCCTGAAGGGTGCCGCCTCAAGAAAAAGGCCGAGCCCTTGGAAGGCCCGGCCGAAGGTCAAGGCCCGCAGGGCGAGCCTTCCAGAGGGGAACAGCTGCACGGGCAAGGCCCGTGTGATCAGCTTCGACAAGCATCTACCCTGATCGGGGCGGCGGCAAACGTCATGATGTCCGATGAGACATGCATTATATGCATGTGAATTGGCATCAATAGACCCAGCGCTGCGCCTTGCTGACCAGGAAGTCGCGGAAGGCCTGGACGCGCGCGACGTTCCGCATCTCCTCGGCATAGACGAGATAGCTCTCGAGGGCCGGCATCTCGATGTCGCGCAGCACCTGGACCAGATCCGTGTTGCCGTCGACGACATAGTCCGGCAGCACGGCGATGCCCGCCCCGGTCAGGACCGCCGCCCGCAGCGCCGGGATGTTGTTGACCACGAGGTGATAGGGGCGCGGCGCCCCCCCTTCCCGGCCGACGCTCGCCAGCCAATGGACCGACAGAAGGTAGGAGGGCTGGTCGCCGCCGAAGGAGAGCAGGCGGTGCTGGTCGAGATCCTCGACGCTCTTGGGCTCGCCGAATCGCTTGATGTACTCGGCCGAGGCGTAGACGTGGAAATGGACGGCGAAGAGGCGCCGCTGGATGAGGTCGGGCTGGGCCGGGCGGCGCAGCCGGAGCGCAACGTCGGCCTCCCGCATGGCGAGGTCGAGTTCCTCGTTGGTGAGGATCATCTCGACCCGCACCTCGGGATAGGTGTCGAGGAACTCGGCGATCCTCTGCGTCAGCCAGAGCGAGCCGAGGCCGACGGTGGTGGTGACCCGCAGCGTGCCGGTCGGCCGCTCGCTCGTCTCCTCGAGCCGCGAGCGGGTGTTTTCGAGCCGCTGGCGGATGTCGCGCGCCGCGCGATGGAGGATGTCGCCCTGCTCGGTCAGGATGAGCCCGCGCGCGTGGCGATGGAAGAGCGGGGTCTTCAGCTCGCGCTCGAGCGCGGAGACCTGCCGGCTCACGGCCGACTGGCTGAGGCTGAGGTCGTCGCCGGCCTTGGTGAAGCTTCCGGCCTCGGCCACCGTGTAGAAGATGCGGATCTTGTCCCAGTCCACGTGCGGGCTCCCCCGGCGGCGGTCGCGCTTATTCTGCGGCGTCGCGCATTTGATGGGCGGCTTCGAGGAAGCGCTCGGCTTCGAGCGCGGCCATGCAGCCGAGTCCGGCGGCGGTCACCGCCTGCCGGTAGACGTCGTCGGTGACGTCGCCGGCGGCGAAGACGCCCGGAATATTGGTGGCGGTCGAATCGGGAGCCGTGCGCAGATAGCCGCCGGGCTTCAGGTCGAGCTGGCCGGCGAAAAGCTCGGTGGCCGGCTTGTGGCCGATGGCGACGAAGACGCCGTCGGCCGCGATCTCCTCGACATGGCCGCTCTTCACGTTCTCGATCCGCACGCCCGTCACCGAGAGATGCGGCTCCTCGACGCCGACGATCTCCTTCACCGTGCAGTCCCAGACGACGCGGACATTCGGGAGCCTGAAGAGGCGGTCCTGGAGAATCCGCTCGGCCCGGAAGGCGTCTCGCCGGTGCACGACCGTCACCTTCGCGGCGATATTGGCGAGATAGAGCGCCTCCTCGACGGCGGTGTTGCCGCCGCCGACCACCACGACCTCCTTGCCCCGGAAGAAGAAGCCGTCGCAGGTGGCGCAGGCCGAGACGCCGAAGCCCTGGAACCGTGCCTCCGAGGGAAGGCCGAGCCAGCGGGCCTGGGCGCCCGTCGCGATCACGAGGGCGTCGCAGGTATGGACGTCGCCGCTGTCGCCCGTGAGGCGGAAGGGCCGCGTGCCGAGTTCCGCCTTCACGATCGTGTCGGAGATCATGCGGGTGCCGACATGCTCGGCCTGGAGCCGCATCTGCTCCATCAGCCAGGGGCCCTGGATCACGTCGGCGAAGCCGGGATAGTTCTCGACATCGGTGGTGATGGTGAGCTGGCCGCCCGGCTGGAGGCCGGAGATGAGCACCGGCTCCAGCATGGCGCGCGCCGCATAGATGGCGGCCGTGTACCCGGCCGGGCCGGAGCCGACGATCAGAAGCTTCGCATGCATCGTTGTCGCCTAAAACTCCGGCGGCCCCCTCCGAACCGCCGCAAGATGACGCGCAAGGGCGACCCGGGCCGCCTCCGCGATCTCGCAAGTGCTATCTAATGGCTGGTATGCATATTCTTCAAGCCGTCCAGCGAAAGGGCGCACAGCTCCGTAACGGATCAGGGCATCGAGGAAGCGGCGGATCTTGGGATGGCCGCCGGACGGCTCGAAGACCAGGACCGGAACGCCCGTCGCCGCGGCCTCCCCCACCATGTTGGTCGAATCGGCCGTCACGACGACGGCATCGGCCCCGGCGAGGAGAGAGAGATAGGGATTGTCTCCCGGCGGCTCCGAAGGATCCCAGAGGAAATGCCTTGGCGGGACCGCGAGGGCGCGCAACTCGTCCAGCAAGTCCTTCGGCGTGCGGCGCGAGGCCGTGACCGCGAGGCTCGCCCCGGAGGCGGCGAGGTCGCGCAGGGAGCGGGCGAGGCGCACGATGTCATCCGCCTCGAAGCGGTGGTGCCGGCTGTCTCCTCCGACGAGCACCGCGACGCGAGGCCGGGCGAGGCGGGCGATGCGCGGATCGAGCGCCGCGCGGGCGTGGCTCAGTTTCGCGGCGGAGAGACGGTGCGGCGCCGTGAGGCTGGTGAGGACGTTCGGGCCGCGGAGCCGGTCGTGTTCCTGGACCCAGATCAGGTCGGCCGCCTCCGCGCCGATGCGCGGGTCCTTCAGGAACAGCGTGAAAGTCCGGCCCGCGCTCGCGCGCCGCACGGCGCGCATGTAGGGGAGGGCGCGGCGGCCGGAGGCGATCAGGAGATCGGGAAAGGGCGGCGCGATGGGGCTGCCGGGCCGTCCGGGCGCCTCGCGCGGGTCGATCGGCCCGCGCGGCCCGAGCAGGGCGAAGAGGGCGCGGGGCCGGACGCGGCGGATGTCCGGGGTGAGCCCCATGGCCTCGGCGACGCCGAGGCATGGCGTCTCGTCGCCCGCCTTGCCGTCCGTGAGGACCCAGCAGGAGAGGGGGGTGGACTCAGCGGGAATAGCGCCTCACCCAGCCGGCGAAGGAGCGCGAGACGGCCTGGAGGCGACGGTCGTCGTCGCCGGGAAGATACCAGGCGCCGCCGGAGGTGGCGGGCGCGTTCACGACCATGCGGCGCCCGGCCAGGATCTCGCCACGCGGGCCGAGCATCTGGAAATCGCCCTCCAGGAAGTCGGAGCTGGTGCCGCCGGTACCGATGCCGCGGGAGCCGCGGCTGCCGCCGGCGAAGGAATTGAGCGAATAGCTGGTGATGCGCACATAGATCCGGCCGCGGAAGGGGCCGGATCGGGCAAGTTCCTGCGCGATCGTGCCCTGGATGATGTCGGCCTGCCTGGTCAGGCCGCGGGCACGGATCGCGTTCACATCGACCACGATGGGCGCCGCCACCGGCGCCGCGCGACGCGCGCGCGCCTCGGCGGGGCCGGGCGACAGGGAAAGTGTCGCGAGGGCGGCGACGAGGAGGGCAAAGAGAACGCGCATGCGGATCGATCCTTCAGGGGCGCCCTTCTACGCTGGCGCCCGCGCCGGCGCGAGCCCCCTCGGAGCATATCGGTGGGGCGCCCTCCCTCAGCGGAAGGCGACCTCGACGATCTCGTAGCTCTTGGCCCCGCCCGGCGTCTTCACCTCGACCGAATCGCCGACCGACTTGCCGATCAGGGCGCGGGCCACGGGGGAGGAGATCGACACGCGGCCGAGCTTCACGTCGGCCTCGGGATCGCCGACGATCTGGTAGGTCTTCTCCTGCTCGGTATCCTCGTCGACCAGCTTCACGGTCGCGCCGAACTTCACCTTGCTGCCGTTGAGCTTGGTGACGTCGATCACGTCGGCGCGCGAGATGATCGATTCGAGCTCCATGATGCGGCCCTCGTTGAGGGACTGGCTCTCCTTGGCCGCGTGGTATTCGGCGTTCTCCGACAGGTCGCCATGCGCCCGGGCCTCGGCGATCGCCTCGATGATGCGCGGGCGCTCGACTTGCTGGCGGTGCTTCAGCTCCTCCTCCAGCGTCGCGAATCCTCGTGGCGTGAGAGGCACCTTTTCCATGGTCGGAACCTTCAGATGGGGAGGGCGTCCGGGCCGGGCCGGGACGGTGATCGCCAAGAGCCTGTGCCGGCCGGGATGTCCCGGCCGGGCGCTTCTCGCTGCCTTGGCGGCGAAGCCTGCGAAGTGTGGGACAGGCCGGGCGGGAAGGCAACCACCTGTCCCGCGGTGGACGGGGACAGCTGGGCGCCGTCTCCGAGGCTCAGGCGAAGTAATCCTGCAAGGCCCGCACCTCGAGATCCCCCGCCCGATAGGCCTTGATCCCGTCCGCCGCCGCGAGAGCGCCCGCGATGGTGGTGTAGTAGGGAACCTTTTGCAGCAGCGCGGCGCGGCGCAGCGAGCGGGAATCGGAGAGCGCGCCCGCCCCCTCGGTCGTGTTGAAGACGAGCTGGATGTCGCCGTTCTTGATCGCGTCCACGATATGCGGGCGCCCTTCGAGAACCTTGTTCACGCGTCCCGCCTCGATCCCGTGCTCGTTGAGGAAGCGCTGCGTGCCGCGCGTGGCGAGGACCTTGAAGCCGAGGTCGCGCAGGGTTTTCATCGCCGGCAGGATGCGCTCCTTGTCGCCGTCCCGGACGGAGACGAAGACGGCCCCGCCGCGCGGCACGCTCGTGCCCCCGCCGAGCTGCGATTTCGCGAAGGCGGTGCCGAAACCCCGGTCGAGGCCGATCACCTCGCCCGTCGAGCGCATCTCGGGCCCGAGCAGCACGTCGACGCCCGGGAAGCGGGCGAAGGGGAAGACCGCCTCCTTGACGCCGATATGTCCCAGCTCCTTCTTCGCCAGCCCGAAGGAGGCGAGGCTTTCGCCGGCCATGATCCGCGCCGCGATCTTGGCGATCGGCTCGCCGATCACCTTGGCGACGAAGGGGACCGTGCGCGAGGCGCGTGGATTCACCTCCAGCACGTAGATGGTGCCGTCCTTGATCGCGTACTGGACGTTCATCAGCCCTCCCACCTGGAGGGCCAGGGCCAGATCGCGCGTCTGGCGCTCCAGCTCCGCGATGATCTCCGGGGACAGCGAGCGCGGCGGCAGCGAGCAGGCCGAATCGCCCGAATGGATGCCCGCCTCCTCGATATGCTCCATGATGCCCGCGACGAAGACGTCCCGGCGGTCGCAGAGCGCGTCCACGTCCACCTCGATCGCGTCCGACAGGTAGCGGTCGAAGAGGAGCGGGTTCTGGCCCAGCACCGTGTTGATCTGGCCGGTCTTGTCGTTCGG
>NZ_DAOLAJ010000008.1:59840-62957 GCF_035325185.1 Enterovirga sp.
TCCGGCGTCGTGCCGAGGATCGGCACGCCGGCCTTCTCCAGGGCCTTGGCCAGCTTCAGCGGCGTCTGGCCGCCGAACTGGACGATGACCCCGTGGAGCGTGCCCGCGCGGCGCTCGGCATCGACGATCTCCAGCACGTCCTCGGCCGTGAGCGGCTCGAAATAGAGCCTGTCGGAGGTGTCGTAATCCGTCGAGACCGTCTCCGGGTTGCAATTGACCATGATGGTCTCGTAGCCGACGTCGCGCAGCGCGAAGCAGGCGTGGCAGCAGCAATAGTCGAACTCGATGCCCTGCCCGATCCGGTTCGGCCCGCCGCCGAGGATCATCACCTTGCGGGCCTGCGAGGGAGCCGCCTCGTCGACCGGCGCGCCGGCGAAGGGCGGCGCATAGGTCGAGTACATGTAGGCGGTGGGGGAGGCGAACTCGGCCGCGCAGGTATCGATGCGCTTGAAGACGGGCCGCACGCCGAGCCGGCGCCGGAGTGCCCGCACATTCGTCTCGTCCTGCCCCGAAAGCACCGCGAGCCGCGCATCGGAGAACCCCGCCTGCTTGAGCTGCCGGAGGGCGCCGGGCGTCTGCGGCAGGCCATGGGCGCGGACCTTGGCCTCCAGGTCGACGATGCCCTGGATCTGCTCCAGGAACCAGCGGTCGATATGGCAGCTCTCATAGACCTCGTCGTGGCTCCAGCCGAGCCGGAGCGCCTGGGCGACCTTGAGCAGCCGGTCGGGCGTGGCGGTGCCGAGGGCGGCCTTGACCGCGTTGTGGTCGTCGCCGCGGCCGAGCCCCTCGATCTCGATCTCGTCGAGCCCGGTGAGGCCCGTCTCGAGCGAGCGCAGCGCCTTCTGGAGCGATTCCTGGAAGGTGCGCCCGATGGCCATGGCCTCGCCGACCGACTTCATGGCGGTGGTGAGGGTCGGCTCGGCGCCGGGGAATTTCTCGAAGGCGAAGCGGGGGATCTTGGTGACGACGTAGTCGATGGTGGGCTCGAAGGAGGCCGGGGTCGCCCCCCCGGTGATGTCGTTGTCGATCTCGTCGAGCGTGTAGCCGACGGCGAGCTTGGCGGCGACCTTGGCGATCGGAAAGCCCGTCGCCTTGGAGGCGAGGGCGGAGGAGCGCGAGACGCGCGGGTTCATCTCGATCACGATCATGCGCCCGTTCTCGGGATCGATCGCGAACTGCACGTTCGACCCACCCGTCTCGACGCCGATCTCGCGGAGCACCGCGATCGAGGCGTCGCGCATGATCTGGTATTCCTTGTCGGTCAGCGTCAAAGCCGGGGCGACGGTGATCGAATCGCCGGTATGCACCCCCATCGGATCGACGTTCTCGATGGAGCAGACGATGATGCAGTTATCCGCCTTGTCGCGGACGACCTCCATCTCGTATTCCTTCCAGCCGAGCACGCTCTCCTCGATCAGCACCTCGTTGGTGGGGGAGGCGTCGAGGCCGCGCTCGACGATCTCGAGGAATTCCTCGCGGTTATAGGCGATGCCCCCGCCCGTGCCGCCGAGCGTGAAGGAGGGGCGGATAATGGCCGGCAGCCCCACATGCGAGAGGGCCTGGAGCGCTTGGCCGAGCGCGTATTCCTGGTAGCGCTTGCGCCGCTCGTTCTCGTTGGCCGCCCATTCGGCCTCGAACTGCGCCTCCCGGCCCTTCGCGCGCGCGACCTCCAGCTCGGCGAGGTATTTCTCGCGGTCGGCCTTCTTCAACGCGGAGGGATTGGCGAGGGCCGAGCGGGGCGTCTCGAGGCCGATCTTCGTCATCGCGTCGCGGAAGAGGGAGCGGTCCTCGGCCTTGTCGATGGCGGCGGCGTCCGCGCCGATCATCTCGACGCCGAATTTGTCGAGCACGCCCATCTTCTTGAGCGAGAGGGCGGTGTTGAGCGCGGTCTGGCCGCCCATGGTGGGCAGGAGGGCGAAGCCGCATGCGCGGTCGCCGCGCTCCTTCTCGATGATCTTCGCGACGATTTCCGGGGTGATCGGCTCGACATAGGTCGCGTGCGCGAGGTCGGGATCGGTCATGATCGTGGCCGGGTTCGAATTGACCAGCACGATCCGGTAGCCCTCGGCGCGCAGCGCCTTGCAGGCCTGGGTGCCGGAATAATCGAACTCGCAGGCCTGGCCGATCACGATGGGACCGGCCCCGATGATCAGGATGGTGGAGATGTCGGTACGCTTGGGCATGAGGACTCGCGGACGCGCCCGGCCGGACGCGCGCCTTCCGGCACGCGTCGGATCGGGAAAAAGCTTGGGCTAGGCGGGCCGTGTAGCAGGGGCGGCGCGGAAGGGGAAGCTGCGCGCGAGCCGCGGATGCCGATGCCTCAGGCGTCCTTGCCCGTCCGCTCCCGGAGAATCTGGAGGAGAACCTGCCGGAGGACAACGGCCTGGTTATGCTCTTCGTCGCGAGCGCCGTAGACGAGCGTGACGGGCCCGCTTCGGGCGAGATCGGCGAGCGCGTCGAGCTTGCCGGGGATCATGCGCAGCTCCTCGCGGTAGCGCGCCTGGAACTCGTCCCAGCGGGCGGGATCGTGCCCGAACCAGCGGCGCAGATCGGCGGACGGGGCGACGTCCTTGTCCCAGCTTCCGATGGCGGCGGCGTCCTTGCGGAGCCCGCGCGGCCAGAGCCTGTCCACCAGAATGCGGCTGCCATCGCCCGGGGACGGCGCCTCGTAGGCACGCTTCAGCATGATCCGGGGGGAGGGGCGAGACGATGGATGGGACATTGCCTTACCCGCTGCATCCTGGCCTGGGCGCCGGGCATGCTGCCAGCGCCCGGCGCGAGCCTTTATATATATTCACTGGAGCGTTGCGTCGTGCCAGGGAGAACGGTACAGGACGCCCGCCGCGTCGCGAGAGGTGGGCAGTGGAGGGGTGGCCGAGTGGTTGAAGGCGCACGCCTGGAAAGTGTGTAGGCGGGGAACCGTCTCGGGGGTTCGAATCCCCCTCCCTCCGCCACGACTTAAGTTATTGTAGGCACTACGTTTCTTGGCTTCTGGGCAGTCGAAATTCCTCGCTGTTTCCGGGACTTTGCGGAGCCCGTTGTCGAGCAGATTCCGGCAGAGGCCCGCTGAGGCCGAATATCTGAGATTTTTTGCCGTCCGTCTCTGATGGCCCTTTG
>NZ_DAOLAJ010000009.1:0-61696 GCF_035325185.1 Enterovirga sp.
CAGCGGCAGGTATTTCATGAATCGCCGACGATGCCCGGGCAGAACATCAGCGGCGAGAAGGCGGCGACGCGGGTCAGGGTCGCCGAGATGACCGGCCCCGCCATGCGCTTGGCCGCAAGGCTGTAGGCTTCGCGCGGCGCCATACCCTCGCTCATCCGCCGCTCGGCGAATTCGGAGACGATGATGGCGTCGTCCACCAGCATGCCGACCGCGAGGATCAGCGCGAAGAGCACGACGATATTGACCGTCAGCCCGGCCATCTGGAGCCCGAGGATGCCGGTCAGGAACGAGGCCGGGATCGCGATGCCGATGAAGAGCGAGGCGCGCCCGCCGAGCGCCACCAGCATGATCACGAAGACGAGGAGGCAGGCCGTGATCACGCTGTTCTGCAATTCGTGCAGCATGTCGCGGATCGTCTTCGACTTGTCCTGGGTGAAGGAGACCTGGACGGAGGCCGGCCAGCTCTTCCTGACCTGCTCCATGGCCGCCTTCACGCCGTCCACGGTCTCGATGAGGTTCGCGCCCGTGCGCTTGACCACCTCGATGGCGATGGCGTTCTTGCCGTTGAGGCGGGTGATGGAGGTCGCGTCCTTGAAGGTCGGGCGCACCTCGGCGACGTCGCCGAGCGTCACCGAGGCCGCCCCGCTCGCCGCGATCGGATATTTCAGGACGTCGGCCGCCGTCTCGATGAGCGAGGGTACCTTGACCGCGAAGCGTCCCGAGGCGCTCTCGATCGCGCCCGCCGCGACGAGGGCGTTGCCGGCGGTGAAGGCGTTGGCGAGATCGGTCAGGTTGATGCCGTAGCTCTTCATCAGCATCGGCTCGGCGATGATCTCGACCGCCTCGTCGCGCGCGCCGCGCAGATCGGCCGAGAGCACGCCGGGCACACCTTCGAGCAGGGTCTTCGCCTGCCGCGCGAAGCGGAGCAGCGTCCGCTCGGGCACGTCGCCGCCGAGCGCCACCACGACGACCGGGAAGAGCGAGAGATTGACCTCCTGGACCAGCGGCTCGTCGGCATCCTTGGGGATGTCCTTCTTGGCCATGTCGGTCTTGGCTCGGACGTCGGCGAGGGCGCGGTTGGCGTCGAAGCCGGCCACGAACTCCACCAGCACGTAGCCGCCGCCCTCGAAGGCCTGGCTGCGCATCTCCTTGATGTTCGAGACCGATTTGAGCTGCGTCTCGAGCGGGCGCAGGATCAGCCGCTCGGCATCCTCCGGCGAGATGCCGCGCTGGCTGACCATCACGTAGACGATCGGCACCTTGATGTCGGGCTCGGCCTCCTTGGGGATCGAGACATAGGCCGAGAGGCCCGCGATCAGGAGGAAGAGCAGGACCGAGAGCGTCAGCCGGGCATGGCCGATGGCGTAGTCGACGGGATTCATGGGCGGCCTCCCACGCTCATCCCTGCCCCATCGCCGGCACGGCCTCGACGCGCTCGCCTTCCTTCACGAAGTCCTGCCCCTCGACGATCACCCGGGCATCGTCGGGCACGCCGGCGAGCCAGAGGTCGCTCATCGCGTCCTCGACGAGCTTGACCGGCGCGAAGGCCACCGTCCCGCCCTCCGTCACATGGCGGATGCCGAGGCGCCCCTCGGCCGAGAAGGTCAGCGCCGAGCGCGGCACCCGCGCCGCCGAGACCGGCGAAAGGAGAAGGTCCACCTCCGCCGTGACGCCGTCCGGGATCTTGCCGTCCTTGTTGGGCACCTCGACATCGACGCGGTAGGTGCGCGTGCCCGGGCTCGCCTTGCGCGAGACGAAGCGGATCGTGCCCCGCACCCGGTCGCCGGTGACGAGCTTGACCTCGGCCTCCCCCCCGACCTGGACGCCCGCGAGCTGGCGCTCGGCCACCTCCACCACCGCGAGCATGGGATCGAGCGCGATGATCTCCGCGACATTGGCGCTGGACATGAAGACCTGGAGGGCGGAGCCGACCTCGACCGGCACGTCGTTCACCACCCCGGAAATGGGCGCCACGATCTCGCCCTTCATCTGCTCGGCCTCGGCCTGGGCGAGGCCGGCTTCCGCCGCCTTCAGCTCGGCTTCCAGCAGCGGCTTGTTGAGGGCGGGATAGTTCCCCGTCTCGATCAGCCGGAGCCGCGCCACGGCCTCGGCCTTGCGCTGCTCCAGCTTCGCCTTGGCCTGCTTGACCTGGGCCTCGCGCGCCTCGTCGGAGAGGACGGCCACCACCTGGCCCTGCCGGACGACCGAGCCGCGCCGCACCCGCAGCTCGATGACCACGCCGGAGACGCGGGCGACGGCCCAGACGCGCTTGTCGGCTTCGGTCCGGCCCGAGAGCACGACGCGGCGCTGATGCATCTCGTTGCGCACGGGCAGCACCGCGACCCGGAAGCGCGGCGCCTCGGCAGCGGGTTTCGCGGCGTCGGCCGCGAGCCCGGCCTGCCCGCCGCGCCCGACGACGCCAGAGCCGATCCACGCAACCCCGCCAGCGAGAAGGGCGAGCGCGACAATGCGAGAGGGCTTCATGGGACAACCTCCGCATTCGGGCAGTCGCAGCCATCGCCGGCCACCCGGCCCGAGACGAGCCCGCCGATGAGATCGAGGACGGGCGGGATTTCGGCCGCCGCATCGAAGCCGGGCGCGAGGGCCCGGCGCACGAAGAGCCCGTCGGCCAGCGTCGCGATGAGCCTTGCGATGCGCACCGGCGGAAGAACCGGAGCGATGGCGCCGCGCGCGCGGGCGCGCTCCAGGATGGCGGCCAGCCTCTCCACGACGTCGTCGGACAGGGCCGAGACGATCCCGGCCACGGCAGGCGAGCGCGTCGCCTCCGCCCAGATCTGGAGGCAGAGAATAGCCTTCTCGCGCGGCTCGTCCTCGAAATGGTGCCGGCCGAGCTGCGCGAAGACCGCCATGAAGTCCTCGGCGCCCTCGAAAGCCTCGAAAGCGTGCGCCATCTCGCGCCGGTCGCGCTCGCACAGCCCCTCGACGAGGGAATCCTTGGAGGGGAAATAGCGGTAGAGATTGCCCGCGCTCATCCCCGCCTCGGCCGCGATATGCTGCATCGTGGTGAGGTGGAAGCCCTGGCGCACGAAGCAGCGCTCGGCCGCATCCAGGATGCGGGTCCGGCGGTCGGGGGTGTCAGACGTCGCCTGGAGCATGGCTTCCCCGTGAGAATGAACGTTCATTCTCACGAATGGGAAAAACCGGCAAGGCCGCGCGGGCTCCGGCCGCGCTTCCGCGCCCGCGGCGTGACATCGCGGAAACAGGAGGCGCCTGCGCCCGAGCCCTATTCCCGCATCACCCGCGTCACGTGTCCCATCTTGCGGCCGGGGCGGGCGCGCGCCTTGCCGTAGTGGTGCAGATGGGCGCCGGGTTCCGCCAGGATCGCCGGCCAGGTCTCGATCTCGTCGCCGATGAGGTTGACCATCTCGATGCGCCCGCGCGCAGCCGTCGCCCCGAGCGGCCAGCCGCAGACGGCACGCACATGCTGCTCGAACTGGGAGGTCTCGGCCCCCTCGATGGTCCAGTGGCCGGAATTGTGGACGCGCGGCGCCATCTCGTTGACCAGCACCTCCTCGCCGCCCTCCCCCTCGACCACGAACATCTCGACGGCGATCACGCCGATGTAATCCAGCGCCTCGGCGATGCGGCGCGCGGCCCCGGCCGCCCTGGCCGCGAGGGCGTCCGAAATCCCCGCCGGCAGGGTGGTGCGGTGCAGGATGCCGTGGCGATGCTCGTTGAGGCAGGGATCATAGGCCGCGAAGGCGCCGTCCGCCCCGCGGGCCGCGATCACGGAAATCTCCTTGGAGAACTTCACGAAGCCTTCGAGGATCGCCGGCGCCCCGCCCAGATGCGCGAAGATCTCGCCCGCCCGGTCGCCCGCCCGGATGCGGATCTGGCCCTTGCCGTCATAGCCGAAGCGGCGCGTCTTCAGGATGGCCGGCGCGCCGAGCGCGTGGAGCGCCTCGACGAGATCCTGCTCGCTGTCGACGGCGCGGAAAGGCGCCGTGCCGATCCCCAATTCGGCGACGAAGCTCTTCTCGACCAGCCGGTCCTGGGAGGTGGCGAGGGCCGCCGCGTTCGGCCGGAGTGGCACCCGCCCGGCGAGAAAGGCGGCGGTCGGCCCCGGCACGTTCTCGAATTCGTAGGTGACGAGATCGACCGATTTCGCGAAGGCCGCGAGAGCCGTCTCGTCCTCATAGGCGGCGACGGTGCGGGCGGCCGAGACGTCATAGGCCGGCGCGTCCCGGTCCGGGCAGAAGACATGCGACTTGAGGCCGAGCGAGGCCGCGGCCATCGCGATCATGCGGCCGAGCTGCCCTCCCCCGAGGATGCCGATCGTCGCGCCGGGGCGGACGGCGCCCAGCGGAACGGGCGGATACGCCTTCGACCTAGGCATCGGCCGGACGCTCCGCGACCGCCTCGGTCTGGGCGCGGCGCCAGGCGTCGAGTCGGCCGGCAATGGCCTCGTCCTCGAGCGCCAGGATCGCCGTGGCGAGGAGCGCTGCATTGACCGCCCCCGCCCGCCCGATGGCGAGCGTGCCGACAGGAATGCCCGCCGGCATCTGCACGATGGAGAGCAGGCTGTCCTGCCCGGACAGGGCCTTGGATTCGACGGGCACGCCGAGCACCGGAAGGGAGGTCATGGAGGCGGTCATGCCCGGCAAATGCGCGGCCCCGCCAGCCCCGGCGATCACGACCTTGAACCCGGCCGCCTTCGCTCCCTTGGCGAAGGCGACGAGCCGGTCCGGCGTGCGGTGGGCGGAGACGATGCGGGCCTCGTGCGGGACGGCGAGGGCCTCCAGCGTCTCGGCAGCGTGCCTCATGGTCGCCCAGTCCGACTGGCTTCCCATGATGATGGCGATCTTCGGCGGGGGTGAAGGCATGACGCCGCAATGTCCTTGAAAGCCGGAACCTGGATTCGCGTGGGCTTGCCCGCCCTCAGGCGATGATGTCCGGCGTGAGCTGGTCCTCGACGTAGGACATCCTGTCCTTCAAGACGAGCTTGCGCTTCTTGAGCCGCTGGATCTGGAGCTGGTCGCCGGCCACGCTCAGTTCGAGCGCCTCGATCGCGGCGTCGAGATCGCGGTGCTCCTGCCTGAGGCGGGCCATCTCCGCCAGGAACTGGCCCCGGGCCTCGTCGTTCTCGTTGACCGCCATGTCTCGTCTCGAAAACCGCCCGGCCCCGCCTCAGGCAAGCCTGTTTCGGCAGGCACCTGACAAGCAAGAAGCCCGGCCCCGCGTCAAGGTGCGACATCCTGCCACAGTCCAAGCGCCCGCAGACGCGCCCATTCTGTCATCCGTTGGTCACGGAGGAGAATGCGGAATGACGCTTCAGAACCACCTGGCTGAGCTCGAGCGCAAGCACGACGCGCTGGAGCGGGAACTCCAGGAGGCTGCTTGCCACCCGGCGGTCGACGACACGAAGGTCGCCGAACTCAAGCGTCGAAAACTGCAACTGAAGGACGAACTCACCCGGCTTCGCCGTCCGAACGGCAAGTTGCATTAACCACCTGTAAACCAGGATTTCAAGAAGCATCGTCTCCGCTGCCACCCCGCGGCGAGGAGAAAACACACAGGCCGATCCATCGCCTCGGCCCGTGAAGGTGCTTTGCGAGGTCTTCCGGCGCCACCGCCGCGGACAGGCGGCGGTGGCGCCCCTTCCATGCTTCGGACGATCTTCCTCCCCGCTTCGCGGGGGGAGGGTTCATGCGCGGATACCGCAATGCGCTACAGCGCCTTCGCCATCTCGCGCAGGCGGAATTTCTGCACCTTGCCGGTCGAGGTCTTGGGCAGCTCGGCGATCACGACCTGCCGCGGCGCCTTGTAATGGGCGAGGTGCTGGCGACACCAGGCGACCAGCTCTTTTGGCGAGACCATTTCCGAGCCCTTCAACTCGACGAAGGCAACCGGTGTCTCGCCCCATTTCTCGTCCGGCCTCGCGACGACGGCCGCGGCGGCGACGCCCGGATGCCGGTAGAGCGCATCCTCCACCTCGATCGAGGAGATGTTCTCCCCGCCCGAGATGATGATGTCCTTCGATCGGTCCTTGAGCTGGATGAAGCCGTCGGGATGCTTCACCCCGAGATCGCCCGAATGGAACCAGCCGCCCTCGAAGGCGGCCCGGGTCGATTTCGGGTTCTTCAGATAGCCCTTCATGACCATGTTGCCGCGCATCATGACCTCGCCCATGGTCCGCCCGTCCGCCGGGACGGGGGCCATGGTCTCGGGGTCGAGCACGTCGAGCCCTTCGAGCGCGACGTAGCGGACGCCCTGGCGGGCCTTCTTGGCGGCCTGCTGGTCGGCGGGCAGAGCGTCCCAGGCCACGTCCCATTCGTTGACGACGGAGGGGCCGTAGGTCTCCGTCAGGCCGTAGACATGGGTGACGTCGAACCCTGCCTGCCCCATCGCCGCGAGCACGGCTTCGGGCGGGGGCGCGGCGGCGGTGATGAAGCTGACCCGCCGGACGAGTTCGCGCTTCTCCTCGGGCTTCGCGCCGAGCAGCGCCGACATCACGATCGGAGCCCCACACATATGCGTGACGCCGTGATCGGCGAGCGCGTCGAAAACGGGCTTCGCCCGCACCTGCCGCAGGCAGACATGGGTCCCGCCCACGGCCGAGATGGTCCAGGGGAAGGACCAGCCGTTGCAATGGAACATCGGCAGGGTCCACAGATAGACCGGCGCCCGGTTCATGTTGGCGGCGAGGACATTCGCCACGGCCGACAGATAGGCCCCGCGGTGATGCGTCACGACGCCCTTCGGATCGCCCGTCGTGCCCGAGGTGTAATTGAGGGCGATCGCGTCCCATTCGTCCAGCGGCGCCGACCAGGCGAAGGCCGGATCGCCCCCGGCCAGGAACTCCTCGTAGCCGGCCGAGCCGATCGCCTCGCCCGGTCCTGCATATTCGGGATCGTCCACGTCGATCACGAGGGGCTTCACCTTGGCGAGGGCGAGAGCCTCCTTCATCAGGCCGGAGAACTCGCGGTCGACCAGGAGCGCCTTGGCCTCTCCGTGATCGAGCGAGAAGGCGAGGATCGGCGCGTCGAGCCGGGTGTTGAGCGAGTTCAGCACGGCGCCCGTCATCGGCACCCCGTACTGGCATTCGAGCATTTCGGGTGTGTTCGGCAGCATCACGGCGACGGTGTCGCCGCGGCCGATGCCCCGCTGCGCGAGGGCCGAGGCGAGGCGGCGCGAGCGGGCATAGAATTCCGCATAGCTGCGGCGCAGCGCCCCGTGGATGATCGCCGTGCGGGCAGGAAAGATCGCCGCCGCCCGCTCGAGAAAGCCGATCGGGGTCAGTTGCTGGAAATTCGCGGCATTCTTGTCGAGGTCGCGCTCATATGCCGCCGGTTCTTCCGCCAATTCCGCCTCCCGATGCCGCCGGCGGGCTGGATGTCACTCGCCGCCCCGGGCTGCAAGGAGACATAAGTCCAAAGGCTCGCCGCCGAGCGTGCGGCAGCCTGCCGCATTCCCGCCTGCGCGATCGGATCGGGTCTCAGCGGCGCGGCAGGAGGGCCGAGAGCCCCGCCGCGAGCCAGCCCGCCATGAGGATGAATCCCCCGGTCGGGGCTGCGAGGCGCAAAGGCGCGACGCCCCAGATCGCGCGCACCGAGAGATCTCCGCAGAAGAACGCGAGGCCGAGGATGAGGGCGAGACCCGCGGCGCGCGCCGCGCAGCCATGGACGAGGCCGGCTCCCGCGAGCGCGCGGAGCGCGAGAAGGGCCGGGGCATGCAGCAAGAGGAATTTCGAGGCCGTCTCCAGGTTGGCGCCGCCTGCCGTATGCGCGGCCATCGCCGCAAGCGCGACGCCGAGGCAGCCCGCGAGGCCGGCGCAGACGACGAGAATCCTGTCGAGGACGCCGGTCACGCCTCCCCTCCCCTCTCCCGCACCAACCGCGCGATATCGGCCCGCAACTCGGCGACGCCCTCTCCCGTCCGGCTCGACGTGACCCTGATCTCCGGGAAGGCGGCCGGGCGGCGAGCCAGGGCGGCCGCCGTCTCGGCGAGGCGCTTCTCCAGCTCGGGCGCCTTGGGCTCGTCCCCCTTGGTCAGGACGACCTGATAGGAGACCGCGGCCGTGTCGAGGAGAGAGAGCACGTCCAGGTCGTTCGCCTTCAGCCCGTGGCGGGAATCGATCAGCACATAGACGCGGGCGAGATTGGCGCGCCCGCGCAGATACGCCTTGATGAGCCGCGTCCAGGCCGCGACCTTGTCCTTGGCCGCCGCCGCATAGCCGTAGCCCGGCATGTCGACGAGCATCAGCCGCCCGCCGAGATCGAAGAAGTTCAGCTCCTGCGTCCGGCCCGGCGTATGCGAGGTGCGCGCGAGGGTGCGCCGTCCCGTCAGGGCGTTGACGAGGCTCGACTTGCCGACATTGGAGCGCCCGGCAAAGGCGATCTCGACGCCGCGCATCGGCGGCAGGTTGTCGGCGCGGCTCGCCGCCCAGACGAAGCCCGCCTCGCCGGCAAAGAGCTTGCGGCCGGCCTCGAGCAGCTCGGCCTGGTCCTGCGGCTCGGTCGCGTCCATCCGATCAGGGTCCTCGCAGCGAATATGCCTCTCCCCGCTGGCGGGGAGAAGCGGGAGCCGGGCTCAGCTCTTGGCGTTCGCCGCTTCCTTCTTCTTGAAGGTGCTCCTGAGGTTGTCCCAGAGTTCCACCTTCACGCCGTTGCGGCGCATGATGACGTATTGCTGCGACACCGAGAGCAGGTTGTTCCAGGCCCAGTAGATCACGAGCCCGGCCGGGAAGCTCGCCAGCATGAAGGTGAAGATGAGCGGCATCCAGGAGAACATCGCCTTCTGGACCGGGTCCGGCGGCTCCGGGTTCATCTTCATCTGAAGGAACATCGTGACGCCCATGATGAGCGGCCACACGCCGATATGCAGGAAATGCGGCACGTCGAAGGGAATCAGCCCGAACAGGTTGAACAGCGAGGTCGGGTCCGGCGCCGCGAGGTCGCGGATCCAGCCGAAGAAGGGCGCGTGCCGCATCTCGATGGTGACGAAGAGCACCTTGTAGAGCGCGAAGAAGACCGGGACCTGGATCAGGATCGGCCAGCAGCCGGCGACGGGATTGATCTTCTCGCGCTTGTAGAGCCCCATCATCTCCTGCTGCTGCTTGACCTTGTCCTCCTTGTAGCGCTCGCGGATGGCCGCCATTTCCGGCTGCACGGCCTTCATCTTGGCCATGGAGACGTAGGAGCGGTTGGCCAGCGGCAGGAAGAGGAGCTTGAGCAGGACCGTGACGATCAGGATCGACAGCCCGAAATTGCCGAACAGCCTGTAGAAGAAATCCAGCGCCTTGAACATCGGCTTGGTGATGAAATAGAACCAGCCCCAATCGATGAGCAGGTCGAACTTCTTGACGCCGAGCGACTGCTCATAGGCGTTGATCTGGCCGACTTCCTTGGCTCCGGCGAAGAGGCGGTGCGTCAGCTCGACCTTCTGGCCGGGCGCGATGGTCCGGGTGTCGCCGAGCACGTTGGCCTGATAGGTGAACTGCTTGTTCTCCTCGCGGGAGGTGAAGGAGCCCTGGTAGGGCAGGGTCTGGTCGGGCAGGACGGCCGCGGCCCAGTATTTGTCGGTGATGCCGAGGAAGCCGCCGGTGACGGCGTTCCACACCTTGCCGCGCGTGCCCTGCCCCTGGATGAAGGGCTCCTTGTCCAAGGCCGCATAGCCGAATTCCTGAAGGCCGTAATCGCCGACGACGCCGATCAGCCCCTCGTGCAGGACGTAGTAGCCCTGGGTCTGCGGCTTGCCGTGGCGCGAGACGAGGCCATAGGCGTTCAGGCTCGCCGGCTTCTCCCCCTTGTTCTCGACGCTGTCCTCGAGCGTGAAGGCGAATTTCTCGTCGACCGAGATGCGGCGCCTGAAGACAAGGCCCTGGCCGTTGTCCCAGGTGAGGGTGACGGGGGTCGAGGGCGTCAGGGTCTTCCCGTCGGCGGTCCAGAGGGTGTCGGCCGTCGGCGCGCCGGCGCCGACCCAGCCGAACTCGGCGTAATAGGGCTCCGGGCCGCCCGCGGGCGACAGGAGGACGATATGCGGCGAGTTCGGGTCGACCGTCTCGCGGTAGCCCTTCAGCGACACGTCGTCGATGCGACCGCCCTTGAGCGGGATCGAGCCGAAGAGGGACGGCGTGTCGAGGGGCAGGCGCGGGGCCCGCGCGAGGGCGGCCTCGCGGCTCTCGACCACGGGCGCGGCGGCGGTGCCCGGGACCGTCGAGGCGGGAGGCGCCGAGGGCTGGCCCTCCTGAGGGGCAGCGCCAGGTGCTGCGGGTTTCGGCTGCTGCTGGGCGTGCTTCTGGCCCTCGAAGAGCGGCGAGCCGACGAAGTAGTTCCAGCCGATCAGCACCGCGACCGAGAGCGCGATGGCCATGATCAGATTCTTGTTGTCGTCAAGCATGGTCGCCACGCTGGGAAGGAGAGGGAGTCGATCGCCCGGGGGCCGCGCTCGACGAGCGCGCCGGCCGGGTGACGGCCGCGAGCGCGCGGGACAGGTCCTCGACGAGGAGGGGGAACGGGGCGGCGAGGGCCTCGCGCCGGCCGATCACCACGACATCGACCGGGAGCGCGGCGAAAGGCGGCGCAGCCAGCTCGGCCACGGCGCGCAGGCGCCGGCGGATGCGGTTGCGCTCGGTCGCATGCCCCACCTTCTTCGTCAGGGTGAAGCCGACGCGCAGGCCCCTGTCCGGCCCGGCATCGGCCGGCCGCACGCCCTGCACGCTCATGCGCTCGGTATGGAAGCGGCGGCCGCGCGCGGCGGCCTGAAACTCGGATCGCTTGAGAAGCCGCTGCACGGGCGGGAGCCTAGGCCAAGCCGGCCCTACGCCGCCCCGGCGGCGCGGGGCGTCAGGCCGAAAGGCGCTTGCGGCCACGCGCGCGGCGCGCGGCGATCACCTTGCGGCCGCCCACCGTCGCCATCCTGGCCCGGAAGCCGTGGCGCCGCTTGCGCACGATCTTCGACGGCTGATAGGTCCTCTTCACGGCTCATCTCCGGTCGCGTGTCCGGGCGGGCTCCCGACCGCATCGTTCCGACAGGTTGTCTGAAAAGACGGCGGGCGCCCGAAGGCGCCCCCGCAACGTGGCGGCTTATAGGCAAGTCCGGGCCGCGAAGTCAACGCGGCGAGGCGATGGCGGTCGCCCCGCCCTCGGAAGCGCCCGCCTCCGCCCTCTTCCCGGCCCGGAGCGCGGGCGTTCCGGGCAGCCGCGATTCGATCTCGTCGAGAAAGGCGCGCAGATGGGCGAGTCCGCCTCCCTCCAGCGCGGAGACGTGGTCGACGCCCGCAAGCCGCACGAAACGCTTCGGCTCGGGGGCGGCGGCGAAAAGACGCTCGCCGAGGGTGATCGGCACGACCTGGTCCTCTTCCCCGTGCAGCACGAGCAAGGGCGCCCGCATCTTTCCGATCCGCTCGACGGAAGGGAATCGCGTCCGCAGCAGGAGATCCACCGGCGCGAACCAGAAATGCCGCCGCGCGACGTCGGGGATCGAGGTGAAGGGCGAATCGAGCACGATCCCGCCCACCCGGCGGCGGGAGGCCAGCCAGACGGAGACGCCCGAGCCGAGCGACTCGCCGTAGAGCACGATCCGCTCCGGCCGCCAGGAGGCGAGATAGCCGTAGGCGGCCTCCGCGTCGCGCTGCAAGCCCTCCTCGGAGGGCTCGCCCGTCGAGCCGGAATAGCCGCGATAGCTCACCATCAGCAGGCCGCGTCCGTCCTGCGTCAGCATCCGCGCCCGCTCCCGCCGCTCGAGGAGCGAGCCGCCATTGCCGTGGAAATACAGGATGAGCGCCCGGCCGGGCTCGGGCGGCTTCCACCAGCCGACGAGGCGCTCGCCGTCCCCGGTCGTCAGCACCACGTCCTCGAACCCGGCGAGCCCGGCCTCCCGCGCCGGGACCCGCAGCGGCGAGGCCGGGAAGGTCATCCGCATCTGCTGGCTGTAGAGCAGGGCGACGAGCGCGCCGTAGCCGAAAGCGGCGAGGCCGAGGAGACCCAGGATGAAGCGCATGAAGGCCCGCGAGACGTCCGCCGGAAGAGCCCAAAGATAGGGCAGCGGCGGCAGGAACAAAACGCCCCGGCGCGGCGATGTCCCCGCAACGCAGCAAGGCCCCGATGAAATTGTTCCAATGCCCCTGTTGCGGGCAGCTTCTTCATTTCGAGAACACGAGTTGCGGAGGATGCGGCCGGCGCATCGGCTATCTGCCCGGCCCCGACATCATGACCGCGCTCGATCCGGGGGACGCAGAGCGCTGGCTGGCGCGGGACGAGGCCGGCGGCGAATATCGCTTCTGCGACAATGCCGGATACGACGTCTGCAACTGGCTTGTCCCCGCCGGCAGCCCGGAGCGGCTCTGCACCGCCTGCCGCCACAACCGGCTCGTCCCCGACACGTCCGACCCGCAAGCCCTCGCCTCCTGGCGCAGGATCGAATACGCCAAGCACCGGCTGATCTATTCCCTGCTTCGCCTGCGCCTGCCGATCCCCGCCCCCGGCGACGCGGCCCATCCCCTCGTCTTCGAATTTCCCGCCGACGCGCCGGCGCCGGACGGGCCGAAGGTCATGACCGGGCATGACGACGGCCTCGTCACGATCGCGCTCGCCGAGGCCGACGACGCCGAGCGCGAGCGACGCCGCTCGGCCATGGGCGAGCCGTATCGGACCCTGATCGGTCATTTCCGCCACGAGGTCGGCCATTACTATTGGGACCTCCTGGTCCGCGACGGCGGCCGGCTCGACGAATGCCGGGCCGTGTTCGGAGACGACAGCCAGGATTACCAGGCGGCCCTGGAGCGCCATTACGGCGAGGGGCCTCCGGTGGATTGGCAGGAGAATTTCGTCTCGGCCTACGCGACGACCCATCCCTGGGAGGATTTCGCGGAAACCTGGGCGCATTACATGCACATCATCGACACGCTCGAAATGGCCCGCGCCCTCGGCCTCGGCGTCGCTCCGGCGATCGACGCTTCCGGCGGCCTCGCGGCCGAGGCCGGAATCGACCCATATACGGAGCCGGATATGGACCGGATCGTCTCCGTCTGGGTGCCGATCGCCTTCGCCATGAACTCGATCAGCCGCTGCATGGGACAGGGCGATCTCTATCCCTTCGTGCTCGCGCCGCCGGTCATCGCGAAGCTCGCCTTCGTGCACGGCCTCGTCCGCTCGGCGCGAACATATAGTTGACTGAAGCAACAATAGCGATCACGGTGGGCGGAGACGGAGAGATCCCATGTCCGCATCCGCCGACGAGATCGCGACCGCGCGGCGCTTCACGCGCTTCTATACCCGCCAGACGGAACTCCTGGACGAGGTCTATCTGAGCAGCCGCTTCTCGCTCACCGAGAGCCGGGTCCTCTACGAGCTTGCGCATCGCGGCGAGGCCGGCGCCGCCGAGATCGGGCGCGATCTCGGTCTCGACCGGGGCTATCTCAGCCGGATGCTCAAGGGCTTCGAGGAGGCGGGGCTCCTCGCCCGGCAACCCTCGCGATCCGATGGCCGCCAGCAGGTTCTCTCCCTGACACCGGCCGGCCGCGAAGCCTTCGCGCCCCTCGACCACCTGTCAGGTGAGCAATGGGCGGCGCGGCTCTGCGGGCTCGACGCGGCCGGGCGCGCCCGCCTCGTCGCGGCGATGGAGACGATCGAGAGCCTGCTCGGCGCCGCTCCCGCGCCCCGGGATGCGATCACGCTGAGACCCCACGGCATCGGCGATCTCGGCCACGTGGCGAGCCGGCAGGGCTTTCTCTACGCCCGGGAATACGGCTGGGACGCGACTTTCGAGGCGCTCGTCGCGGAAATCCTCGTCGATTTCGTGCGCAACCACGATCCTGCCCGGGAAAGAGGCTGGATCGCCGAAAGAGCGGGCACGATGCTCGGCTCCATCTATTGCGTGAGGCAGTCCGACGAGGTGGCGAAGCTGCGCCTGCTCTATGTGGAGCCCGAGGCCCGCGGCACGGGCCTCGGTTCGCGGCTCGTCGCCGAATGCATCGCCTTCGCCCGCGCCTGCGGCTACCGGCGCCTCACGCTCTGGACCAATGATTGCCTGGAAGCGGCCCGCCACATCTACGTCGAGGCGGGGTTCGCGCTCCTCGAAGAGGAGCGCCACCATTCCTTCGGCAAGGATCTCGTGGGCCAGAACTGGATGCTGGAGCTGTAGGGGTTGCGGCCCGCCTCAGAAGATCTTCCGGTATTGCGTGAAGCCGGGATGCTCGGCGAGCTTGTCGTAGAGGGCGCGAGCGGTCGCGTTTCCCTCCTGCGTCAGCCAGTGGACGCGGCTCGCCCCCGCCTGCTTCGCCTTCGCATAGACGGCCTCGATGAGGGCACGCCCCACGCCCATCCCCCGCGCCTCGGGCAGGGTGAAGAGATCCTGGAGATAGCAGTAATTGCCGGGCGTCCAGGTCGAGCGGTGGAAAATGAAATGGACGATGCCGAGCAGGCGCTCCCGCCCGCTTTCGTCCGCCCCGAAGGCGCCGAGGACATGCATCGGCTCGGCCGGATCGAGCAGGCGCGACCAGGTGACGTCGGTCGTCTGCGGCGGCACGCTCGTCCTGTAGAAGGCGAGATATCCCTGCCAGAGCGGCTCCCAGGCCGCGCGGTCGGCGGCCGCGAGCGGTCGCAGCGTTAGGTGGGATGCCGTCACGCGCGCCTCTCCCGCGGGCCGGTCGCGAGGGTCGCCGCCGGGCGCTCGCCGCGCAGCAAGGCCAAAGCCTCGACCGGATCGATGCGTCCGTCATAGAGGGCGCGGCCCGTGATGGCGCCCGCGAGCCCCGCGCAATCGGGCGCGGTCAGGCGCTCGATATCCGCGAGCGAGGCGAGGCCGCCCGAGGCGATCACCGGGATCTGGACGGCGCGGGCGAGCGCGAGCGTCATCGGGATGTTGAGCCCGGTCAGGACGCCGTCGCGGGCGATGTCGGTATAGATGATGGCGGCGACGCCGACATCCTCGAAGCGCTTGCCCAGCTCCTCGGCGGTGATGCTCGAACTCTGCGCCCAGCCGTCCACGGCGACGCGCCCGTCCTTGGCGTCGATGCCGACGGCGATCCGGCCGGGATGGTTGCGGGCGGCCTCGACAACGAGGGCGGGATCGCGCACGGCGGCGGTGCCGATGATGACGCGGCGCACGCCCTTGGCGAGCCAGCCCTCGATGGTGCGCATGTCGCGGATGCCGCCACCGAGCTGGACCGGCACCGAGACGCGCGCGAGGACGGCCTCGACCGCAGCCGCGTTCATCGGCCGCCCCGCGAAGGCCCCGTCGAGATCGACGATATGCAGCCACTCGAAGCCCTGGCGCTCGAAGACGGCGGCCTGGTCGGCGGGCGAATCGCTGAAGACGGTCGCCTTGCTCATGTCGCCCTGGACGAGGCGCACGCAGCGGCCTTCCTTGAGGTCGATGGCGGGGAAGAGGATCATGGGCGCCATCGCAGGAAGTTGGCGATGAGGGAGAGGCCGAGCGTCTGGCTCTTCTCGGGGTGGAACTGCGTCCCGGCCATGTTGTCGCGGGCGACGAGCGCCGTCACCGGGCCGCCATAGGCGGAGACGGCGACGAGGTCGTCGGGATCCCTCGGCTGGAGGGCGTAGGAATGCACGAAATAGGCGTGCAGGCCGTTCGGCCCCAGCTCGATCCCGTCGGTCAGCGGATGCTCGCGCTGCGGATGGAGCGTGTTCCAGCCCATATGCGGGATCTTCAGCGCCGGATCGTCCGGCCGGATGGCCGCGACGTCGCCGCCGATCCAGCCGAGGCCCGGCGTGATCGTCTTCTCGAGGCCGCGCGTCGCCATGAGCTGCATGCCGACGCAGATGCCGAGGAAAGGCCGTCCGCGCCCGCGGACGGTCTCCTCCATCGCCTCGACCATGCCTCCGACCGAATCGAGCCCGCGCCGGCAATCGGCAAAGGCGCCGACGCCGGGCAGCACGATCCGGTCCGCCGCGGCGACGGCCTTCGGATCGGAGGTGACCAGGATCTCCGCCGGCACGTCCGATTCGCGGGCGGCGCGCTCGAACGCCTTGGCCGCGGAATGCAGGTTGCCCGAGCCGTAATCGACGATGGCGACTCTCACCGGCGCCCCTCCACATCGGGGAAGAGGCCGATCACCTGCTCACCCTCCGGCTGCCGCCAGGGCGCGGCCGTGCGGCGCGACGCCTCGGCGGGGGCGCGCACGGGCGGCGGCGCGGCGGAAGCCGGGGCGGCCGGCTGCTCCGGCTTCGTCGAGAGCCAGCGCGCGAAACTCTTCGCCTCGGCCTCGGCCTCGTTCGCGGCGAAGACGGCGTCGACCGCCGGGCGGCCCCGCCGGGCATAGTCCCAGCGCCGCAGGCTGGAGGCTTCGAGGCCGACCAGGAACCAGAGCAGCGCATTCAGGAGGAAGCTCGCGCCGCCGGGCATGCCGGCCTGTCGCAGGCCCGCCCAGAAGGCGGCCAGCAGCAGGAAGACGCCGAGGGCGAGGAGCCAGTGCCGATGCGCGAGAAACCAGAGCGGCGGCACGAGGAAGGCACCCCAGGAGAAGCCGTCCCGCACGAGGCTGGCCTGGTCGAGGGCCTGCGGGTCGCCGGGCACCGCGCGGGGCGCGAGATGCAGCGTGTAGGTCGCGCTCACAGGTTTCCCTTCGTGGACGGAATGCGGTCGCCCTCGCGCGGATCGAGGGCCGCGGCCGCGCGGAAGGCACGCGCCAGCCCCTTGAAGCAGCTCTCCGCGATATGATGGCTGTTCAGCCCGTAGAGTGTCTCGACATGCAGCGTCATGCCCGCGTTCATGGCGAAAGCCTGAAAGAATTCCCGCACCAGCTCGGTGTCGAACTCGCCGATCTTCTGCGTCGGGAAGTCCGACCGGAAGACGAGGAAAGGCCGCCCCGAGATGTCGAGGGCGACGCGGGTCAGCGTCTCGTCCATCGGCAGGTCGATGCTCGCATAGCGGACGATGCCGCGCTTGTCGCCGAGCGCCTTGCGGATCGCCTCGCCGAGCGCGATGCCCGCATCCTCGGCCGTGTGGTGGAAATCGACGTGCAGGTCCCCCTTCACCTGGACGTCGAGATCGACCAGCGCGTGCCGGGCGAACAGCTCCAGCATGTGATCGAGGAAGCCCACCCCGGTCGAGATTCCGGCCTTCCCGGAGCCGTCGATGGCGACCGAGACGCTCACATCCGTCTCGTGGGTGCGCCGGCTCACGCTCGCGGAGCGCATCTTGTCTATCCTGTTCTCTTCGGTTCGCGGCCGCCCCCGCGGCCGCGCCGTCTGCCCGAAATGCGGGCACTCTCTAGCAAGGCCGGTGCCGTCGCGCCACCGGCTCCCGCCGCGCGGCGGCCATGAGCCGAGAGGCTGGCGGGCGAATGGAAATTTCCGCGCCCGACGCTTAAGTGAGGCACCTCACCAGCACAGACGAGACACCCTTGGACCACGCCCCACCTTCCATGCACGCGACCACCATCCTCATGGTCCGCAAGGGCGGCCGGGTGGTCATCGGCGGCGACGGCCAGGTGAGCCTCGGCCAGACCATCGTGAAGGGCAATGCCCGCAAGGTCCGCCGCCTCGCCAAGGGCGCCGTGATCGGCGGCTTCGCCGGCGCCACGGCCGACGCCTTCACCCTGTTCGAGCGGCTGGAGGCGAAGCTCGAGCAATATCCGGGGCAGCTCACGCGCGCCTGCGTCGAATTGACCAAGGACTGGCGCACGGACCGCTATCTGCGCCGCCTCGAGGCGATGATGCTGGTCGCCGACCGGGAGGTCGGGCTCCTGCTCTCGGGCTCGGGCGACGTTCTGGAGCCGGAAGCGGGAATCGCCGCGATCGGCTCGGGCGGCAACTACGCGCTCGCCGCGGCGCGGGCCCTCTCCGATTCGAGCCACGACGCGGAGGCGATCGTGCGCCGCTCGCTCGCCATCGCGGCCGATATCTGCGTCTACACCAACGCCAATATCGTCGTGGAAAGCCTCGAGGAGTGATCCTCCCATGATCTCCGAGCGCGTGCTCGATCTCGCGGTCGAGAGGGGCCTGATCGCGCAGGGGCAGGCGCTGGCCCTGCGCAGCCTCGCGCGCGAGACCGAGGCGCCTCCTCCCGCCGAGCCCGAGCCCGTCGACGAGGAGAGGCTGCGCTTCGTCTCGGGCTTCGCGGATATCTTCGTCACGCTCGGCCTCGGGCTGTTCCTCGGCGCGGCGGTCTATCTGGTCGGCAAGGTCCTGCCCCCGGCCCTGGTGGCCGCCGCCGCCGCGGCGATGAGCTGGGGCCTCGCCGAGTTCTTCACCCGCCGGCGCCGGATGGCGCTGCCCTCGATCGTGCTCCTTCTCGTCTTCGTCTATTCCTCGTTCCTGGCGCTCGCCCTCCTGTTCGGAGAAACGGGCTGGAAAAGCCTCTGGTCGCCCTGGAGCCTCCGCTACCAGGGCGCGCCGGAGGGCTGGGGCGCGGTCTCGCTCGCGACAGCCGCCCTCGGCGCTGCGGCGCTCGCCGCCGTCCATTACTGGCGCTTTCGCGTGCCGATCACCGTCGCGGCCGGGATCTGCGCCCTGTGCCTGTCTCTCCTCACCGTGCTCACGGCGCTATGGCCCTCGCTCGTCGGGCACGGGCTCCCGGCGATCCTGCTCGGGCTGGGCCTTTGCATCTTCACCCTCGCCATGCGGTTCGACCTCAGCGATCCCGAACGGGCGACCCGGCGCACGGACATCGCCTTCTGGCTTCATCTCCTGGCCGCGCCGCTGATCGTCCGCGAGATCTTCGCCGCGATCGGCGTGCCGGAGGAAGGCATCGGCGTGCGCTCGGCCCCGCTCGTCCTGTTGATCTTCGCCTTCCTCGCCGTGATCGCCATCCTGGTCGATCGCCGGGCGCTGCTCGTCTCGGGCCTCGCCTATGCGGGATGGGCCTTCGCCTCGCTGTTCCAGTCGGTCGGGCTGAAGGGCTTCACCGCGCCGGTCACCATCCTCGTCCTCGGCGCCTTCGTGCTCCTGCTCAGCGCCGGCTGGACCTCCCTCCGCGAGGCCGCCCTCGGCCTGCTTCCTCCCCGATGGGCCGCGCGCCTGCCTTCGCACGCGCCGCGGTGACAACGAAACGCATCCGACCCATGACCACCTTTTCCCCCCGCGAGATCGTCTCCGAACTCGACCGCTTCATCGTCGGCCAGAAGGACGCCAAGCGCGCCGTCGCGATCGCGCTCCGCAACCGCTGGCGCCGCCAGCAGGTCGAGGGCCCGCTCCGGGACGAGATCGCGCCGAAGAACATCCTGATGATCGGGCCGACCGGCTGCGGCAAGACGGAGATCTCGCGCCGCCTCGCCCGGCTCGCGGGCGCGCCCTTCCTCAAGGTCGAGGCGACGAAATTCACCGAGGTCGGCTATGTCGGCCGCGACGTCGAGCAGATCGTGCGCGACCTCGTCGAGATCGGCATCGGCCTCGTGCGCGACGACAAGCGCCGATCCGTCGAGGCCAAGGCCCAGCTCGCCGCCGAGGAGCGCGTCCTCGACGCCCTCGTCGGCGCCACGGCCTCCGCGGCGACGCGCGACTCCTTCCGCCGGAAGCTCCGCGCCAGCGAGCTGGACGACAAGGAGATCGAGATCGAGATGGCCGGCGGCTCCTCGAGCCTGCCCATGTTCGAGATCCCGGGCATGCCCGGCGCCTCGATGGGCGCGATCAACCTCAACGACATGCTCGGCAAGGCTTTCGGGGGCGGCCAGCGCCGGACACGGCGCACGAGCGTGCGCGAAGCCTATGCGCCGCTGATCGCCGAGGAATCCGACAAGCTCCTCGACCAGGACGCGATCGTCCAGGAGGCGATCCGGCAGGTCGAGGAGAACGGCATCGTCTTCCTCGACGAGATCGACAAGATCTGCGCCCGCTCCGAGGGCGGGCGCGCGGGCGCCGACGTCTCGCGCGAGGGCGTGCAGCGCGACCTCCTGCCGCTGATCGAGGGGACCACGGTCGCGACCAAGCATGGGCAGGTGAAGACGGACCACATCCTCTTCATCGCCTCGGGCGCCTTCCACGTGGCCAAGCCTTCCGACCTGCTGCCCGAATTGCAGGGGCGCCTGCCGATCCGGGTCGAATTGCAGCCGCTGACGGCCGACGACTTCCGCCGCATCCTGACCGAGACCGAAGCCTCGCTGATCAAGCAATCGGTGGCGCTGATGGCGACGGAGGGCGTCGAGCTGAGCTTCACGGACGACGCGATCGACGCCCTCGCCAAGGTCGCGGTCGAGGTGAACTCGACGGTCGAGAATATCGGCGCCCGCCGCCTCCAGACGGTGCTGGAGCGTGTGCTCGACGACATCTCCTTCACCGCGCCGGACCGCTCGGGCCAGGTCTTCAAGGTCGACGGAGCCTATGTGCGCGGCGAGGTCGAATCGCTCGCGGCGAATACGGATCTCAGCCGCTTCATCCTATAGCGGCCGTCGCCATCCCGCTCAGGCCGAATTGGAATCCGGCACGGCCCGCAGGCGCGTCTCGCGCAGTTCGCCGTGCGATTCCAGGAGCCCGTGGGCGGTCGCGGCGATATGGGCCTCGATGCGCTTCAGGTCGCGCGTGATGTCGAGCTGGAGGGCGCTCGTGCGGATCGCATCCGGGCGGCCCGAGCGCATCTCCTGGAAATGACGCTCCGTCGCCTCGCGCTCGATCTGCCGGAACTGCTCCTTCTCCGCCACCAGCCGGCGCGCCGCATCGACGTCGCGCGACATGTAGACCGCAAGGGCGAGGCGCAGGTTGTCGAGCAGGCGGCCGTGCATCTCGCCGATCGCCGTGAGCGATTCAGGCGAAAGCCGGTGGCCCTTGTCGATCCGCTTGCGCGCCATCTCCATGAGGTTCTTCTCGACGATGTCGCCGATATGCTCGAGGTTGATGGCGAGCGCGATCGTCTCGGTGAGGCGCTTCGCCTCCGCCCCGCTCAGCGATTCCTGCGCGAGAAGCCCGACATAGCCCTGCACCGAGACGTAGAGCTGGTCGAGGATGTCGTCCATGGCGCTGATCGCGGCGATCTTCTCGCGGTCGTCGCGATGGAAGGCCCCCTGCGAGCCGCGCAGCATCTCCTCGACGATGTCGGCCATGCGCAGCACCTCGCGCGCCGCATTGGCGAGAGCGACCGACGGCGTCGTGAGCGCGGCCTCGTCGAGATAGAGCGCCGCGCCCGGATCGCTCACCGCCCGGTCGGGCAGCAGGCGGCGCAGCCCCTCGGCGAGGAGCGGCAGGACGCCGATGAACAGGGCCGCCATGGCGAGGTTGAAGAGGAGGTGCAGATTGGCCGCGAGCCGGACAGGCGAAGGATCGACGCTCATCACGGCGCGCGCGATCGGATCGAGGAAGGGCAGCACCAGCAGGCAGCCGGCGAGGCGGTTGGCGAGATTGCCGACCGGAACCCGCAGCCGCGCCGGCTCCTTGCCGAGCGCATCGACGAGCGGGTTCAGGGCGCTGCCGAGATTGCAGCCGAGCACCATGGCGACGGTCGCGGCCGGCGTGACGAGCCCGCCCCCCGAAAGCGAGGCCACGAGCAGGATCGAGGCGACGCTCGAATGGGCGGCCCAGGCGAACAGGGTCGTCGCGCCGATCGCGAGAAGCGGCTCCTGGGTGATGCTGGCGAGGACCGCCTTCAGCGTGGCCGAGTTTTCGACCGGCGCGATGGTGTGGACCAGAAGATGCAGCGAGAGCAGCATCAGGCCGATGCCGATGACCGCCTGGGCGCTGTCGCGCACCGTGCTGCTGCGCCCGCGCCGATAGGCGAGGACGCCGCCGCCGATGAGGATCGGATAGATATAGGCGATGTCGAAGGACAGGGCCTGAGTGATCAGCGTCGTGCCGACATTGGCGCCGAGCATCACCGCGAGGGCGGGCACGAGATCGACCGCGCCCGCGCCGCTGAAGGAGGTCACCATCAGGGCGGTGGCGGTGCTGCTCTGCAAGGCGGCCGTCACGCCGACGCCCGTGAGGAACGCCGTCAGCCGGTTCCTGAGACCGATGCCGAGCACGCGGCGCAGATCCGTGCCGAAGGCGCGCTGGACCCCGCCGCTCACCATGTGGATGCCCCACATGAGCAGCGCGACCTCGCCGATAAGCTCGATCAGGACGCGGGTTGCCGACATGGCGAGCTCAGTCCTTCCCTCGGTGGAAGGGGCGTCCCATCGTCACCGTCCCGCCGCGAGGCCGCGGATGGCGCCTTCGAGGATGTCGAGCGCCCGGTCCATCTCGGCCTCGCTCGTCGTCAGCGGCGGCGTCAGGGTGAGGACGTTGCCCATGGTGGTCTTGAAGGAGAGCCCTTCGTCCAGCGCCCGGTAGAGGACCGCTTCGGCGCCGTCCGAATCGGGCTCCTTCGAGGTCCGGTCGCGCACCAGCTCGATGCCGATGAGGAATCCCCTGCCCCGCACGTCGCCGACGGCCGGGCAATCAGCCATCAGGTTGCCGAGCCGCTCGAGCGCCCGCGCCCCGACGCGGGCAGCGTTCTCGACCAGGCCCTCGTCCTCGATGATCTCGATGGTCGTGAGCGCGGCGCGCGTCGTGACCGGGTTTTTCTCGTGGGTGTAATGGCCGAAAGCCCAGTCGCCCGCGACATCCAGCTCGGGCCGGCAGATCGCCGTCGCGATGGGCAGGATGCCCCCGCCGAGCGACTTGCCGAGCACGAGGATGTCGGGAACCACCCCGTCATGCTCGCAGGAGAACATGCGCCCGGTCTTGCCGAGGCCGGTCGGGATCTCGTCGAAGATCAGGAGCACGCCGCGCCGGTCGCAGATCTCGCGCACCCGCGCCCAGAAGCCGGGCGGGGCGATATAGGGAACTGCCCGCGTCGGCTCGGCGACGAGGCAGGCGACGTCGGGATCGCGCGCCAGGACGTAGTCGATCATGCGGGCGCAGGCGGCCCCGCTCTCCTCCGGCGTCGCCGTGCCGTAGGGGCAGCGATAGCCGCCGAAGGGCGCGACGTGCATCGCACCAGCGACCAGCGGCGCGGCGGGACCGGAGCGGAAGAGTGTCTCTCCCGAGAGCGCGGAGGCGCCGGTGCCGGCGCCGTGGAAGGCGTCCCAGAAGGAGAGCGTCTTGGTGCGGCCGGTCGCCGCGCGGGCGACCTTCACCGCCACCTCGACGGCGTCCGACCCGCCGGTCGTGAAGAGCAGCTTGCCGAGCGTACCGGGCGTGATCGCGGCGAGCTTCTCGGCGAGAAGCACCGCCGGCTCGCAGGCATAGCGCCGCGGCGCGAAGGGCAGCGCGTCCATCTGGTCGGCAATCGCCTTCTTCAGGCGCGGATGCCCGTAGCCGATGTGATGAACATTGTTGCCGTGGAAATCCATGTAGCGGCGGCCCGCCATGTCCTCGATCCAGATCCCCTCGGCCTTGGCGATGGCGTTGAGGCAGGGCGTCGAGACGGATTGGCGCAGGAAATGCCGCTCGTCGCGCGCGAGCAGCGTCGCGGTCGCGGGATCGACGGCACGCGCCTGCCAGGCCGCGCGGCGGCCGGTGAGGTTGGTGTCGCCTTCGGATTCGGAGACGTGGAGGTTCATCTGTTTTTGTCCCTTCCCCTCGTGCCGGACGCCCGGAACGAAGAGCCTGGAGGAATCCGTCACCGCGCCCGCCAGGCCTGGAGCCGCACGAAGACGAGCCGGTCGAGCAGGAGATGGAGGAGCTTCACGCCGATGGCGGTCGCCATGATGATCGTGCCCATGGCGGCGGCCGAGGCGATCGCGCCGGCCTCGTCCATGTGGACGATGGCGATCGAGGCGACCTTCGAATCCGCGCCATAGAGGAAGACCACCGCCGAAATGGTCGTGAGCGCGTTCACGAAGAGGTAGACGGCGATGTCGAGGATCGCGGGCGCCGAGATCGGCACCGTCACGCGGGCGAAGGTGCGCCAGAAGGGCACCTTCAGCGAGGCCGAGACGGACTCGAACTCGCCGTCGATCTGCTTCAGCGCCGTGAGCGAGGTGATGTGCGCCACGGTGTAGTAATGTGCGATGGTGTTGACGACGAGGATGGCCAGCGTGCCGTAGAAGACCGAGAGCGGGTTCCAGGACGCGTTGAAGAAGAACACGTAGCCGAGGCCGAGGACGAGGCCCGGCACCGCCATCGGCAGCATGGCGAGGAACTGGGCGAGCGCCCGGCCGATGGGGAAGGTCTTGGTCTTCTCGATGAGATAGGCGCCGCTGAAGACGAGCGCGGTGCCGAAGAGCGCGACGCAGGAGCCCAGGATCAGCGAATTGACATAGGGCGCCCAGCCGTCGGCATCGACATTGGCGAAGTCGTAATTGGCGAGCGTCAGCGCGAGGTTGTAGGGCCAGTAGGTGACGAAGGAGCCCCAGAGCGCGACGCCGTAGGTGGCGATGATCGTTCCTGCGACGAGGCAGACGAAGGCGAGGAGCGCCCGGTCGCGGGCCGCCCGGGGCTTGGCGACATAGGGCACCGCCCGCGCCGAGAGCAGCGCGACCTGGCGCCTGCGCACCCGCCGGTCCACGAAGAAGGCGACGATGGCGGGGATGAGCAGGATCATGCCGACCACCGCGCCCATCGGGAAGTTCTGCTGGCCGACCACCTGCTTGTAGGCATCCGTCGCGAGCACCGAATATTGGCCGCCAATGACCTTGGGGATGCCGAAATCGGTGATGACGAGGGTGAAGACGACGAAGGCCGCGCTGATGAGGCCGTAGCGGGCGCCGGGGAGGGTGACCGTGCGGAAGATGCGTCCGCGCGTCGTGCCGAGGGCCTCGGCAGCCTCGTAGAGGCGTCCGTCCGCGATCGCGAGGGCCGTCGAGAGGATCAGGACGGCATGCGGGAAGGCATAGAGCACCTCCGCTCCCACGATTCCGATGGGGCCGTAGAGCGTGAAGTCGCCGAGCAGATGCTTCAGGAAGCCCTGGTTGCCGAAGATATAGACGAGCGCGAGCGCCGACATCAGCGAGGGGGCGAAGACCGGCAGCAAGGCCGCGGCGTAGAAGAAGCCCTTCGCCGGAATGCGGCTGCGCTGGAGGGCATAGGCGTAGGAAAAGGCCAGCGGCACCACGATCGCCGTCGAGAGCGAGGAGACGAAGATACTGTTGCCGAGGGATTCGATGAGGCTCGGCGTCGAGGCGTAGAGCGCGAAATTCGCCAGCCCCACCCAATGCCCGTCGACATTCTGGAACGCCTTGGAGAGAAGCGTGCCCAGCGGCAGCGCGACGATCAGGACGAGGACGAGCACCAAAGCCGCGACGAGCGCCGCCGCCACGGCGGCCTCCGACACGGTCCGCGCCGGCATCCCGGTTTCCTGTCCGGCCGGCCGGCCCGCGGGCGGGGAAGCCGCTTTCGGATCGAGGGCAGTCACGCTCATGCCGCGGCCTCCGCAGGGAACACGCGCAGCGACTCGACCGGGAAGACGACCGGCCGCACCTCTCCCGCCGCCAGCCCGAGGTCGCGCATGGCGTTGGCCGAGAAATCGGCCACGATGGCGCTCTGCGGCGACTGGACCGGATGCAGCGCGGCCCGGCAGAAGGCGCCGAGGAAGGACATCTCGCCGATCCGCGCCTCGAAGCGGTTGGGCATGTCCGGCGTGATGGAGCGGATGCGCACCTCCTCGGGGCGCATGGCGAGCCGGACGGTCGTTCCCGCCGCGAAATTCGAGCCGCCGCCGACCGCAAGCTCCAATTCGCCCACCTTGACGGTGGCCGGCCCCGTCGCGACGGCTTCGAGGAAGGTCATGTGGCCGACGAAATCGGCCACGAAGGCGGTGGCCGGCTTCGCATAGATCTCCTGCGGCGTGCCGACCTGCTCGATCACGCCGTGATTCATCACGACGATGCGGTCGGCCATGGCGAGCGCCTCTTCCTGGTCGTGCGTGACCATGACGGTCGTGACGCCGAGGCGCTTCTGCACGTCGCGGATCTCGTCGCGCAGCCGGATGCGGACCTTCGCGTCGAGCGCCGAGAGCGGCTCGTCGAGGAGCAGGAGGCCGGGCGAGGTCGCGAGCGCCCGGGCCAGTGCCACGCGCTGCTGCTGGCCGCCGGAGAGCTGGACGGGATATTTCGCGCCCTGGTCGCCGAGCCCGATGAGCTTCAGCAACTCGGCGACGCGGGCATCGATCTCCGCCTTCGGGCGCTTGCGGTTGACGAGACCATAGGCGACGTTCTGGGCGATCGTCAGGTTCGGGAAGAGCGCGTAGGACTGGAAGACGATGCCGAAATCGCGCGCCGAGGGCGGCGCGTGGGTGACGTCGCGCCCGTCCATCTCGATGGTGCCGGAATCGGCCGGATCGAGTCCCGCGATCGCCCGCAGCAGCGTCGTCTTTCCGCAGCCCGAGGGCCCGAGGAAGCAGACGAACTCGCCGCGAGGGATGTCGAGATCGATCTCCCGCAAGGCCGTGAAGCTGCCGAAGCGCTTGGCGAGCTTGCGGATTCTAAGGAAGGGCTCGGTCTCGCTCATCCTTCTCCCCTGGTTGCTCTCCGGGCTCGCAAGGAGAGCCGGGCTTCATCTCGGCGCGGATGTTCACGTCGCCGTCGTTTTCGAGGCTGCGCGGAGCGGAATGATCCTCTGCACCCGCGCAACCGGTCCTCCCCGATCCGGCGGCCTTGCGGCCGCCGGAGAGCGCGCCGTCACTTCTTCGGCGCGGATTTGGAATCGAAGCGCCTGGACCACTCGGCGAGGATGCGCTCGCGGTTGTCGGACATCCAGGTGAGATCGTTCTTGATCATGCCGCTTTCGGCATTGGTCGGATAGTTCGGCGGCGTGCTGGGCACGTCGGGCCGCGCCACGATCGCATAGAGCTTGGCGTAGACCTGGTTGGCTTCCTTGGTCGTCATCCAGTCGGCGATCTTCTTGGCGATCTCGGGATGCTTGGTGGTCTTGAGGACCGCGCCAGCCTCCAGTTCCCAGCCCACGCCCTCCTTGGGCACGATGACCTCGATCGGAGCGCCCCTCGTCTTCTCCGCCGCGCCGCGCGTGTCGAGCGCGAGGCCGACGACCCGCTCGCCCCTCGCCGCCTGGACGCAGGGAGCCGAGCCGGAATGCAGATAGGCGGCGATGTTCTCGTGCAGCCCGTCCATGAACTTCCAGCCGGCTTCCTCGCCCATGCTCTGGAGCCAGCCCGCCACCATCAGGTAGCCCGTCCCGGAAGAGGCGGGATGAGGCATGACGATCTTGCCCCTGAGGGCCGGGTTGAGGAGATCGTGCCAGGAGGTCGGCGTCTTCACGCCGATCTTGGCGGCCTCGACGGTGTTGAAGCACATGACGCCGAGATAGGCGTCCTGGCCGGTCCAAGTATAGGGCTCCTTCGAGTCGAGGAAGAGCGGCTTCAGCTCCGCGATTCCCTTCGGCTTGTACTCCATCAGCATGCCCGCCTTCTCGAACATGATGATGCTCGTGGCCGCGAGCCCCATGACGACGTCGGCGCGGGGATTGTCCTTCTCCGCCAGCATCCGGGCGGTGATGACGCCGGTGGAGTCGCGGACCCACACGACCTCGGCCTCGGGCACCGCCTTCTCGATCGACGCCTTGGCCGGGGCCAGCTCGTCGTTCTCGAAGGCCGTGTAGACGGTGATCTTGGTGCGTTGGGCCATCGCCTCGCCTGCGCCGAGGACGCAGGCGAGAACCAGGGTCGCTGAGAGCCATGCCTTCATACGTTCACTCCTCCGATATATTTTTGGATGTTGCCGAGGGCACTCGGCAACAGGCAAATGTCAGGCCGACCAAGGCATGGAGTAAGTTTTCACGTTCGTGAAGCTCTTCATGGCCTCGACCACCCCCTCCTTATAGCCTAGGCCGGAATCCTTGATGCCGCCGAAGGGGGACATCTCGATGCGGTAGCCCGGGACCTCCCAGACATTGACCGTTCCGACCTCGAGCCCGGCGACGAAGCGCTGGACGTAGTCCAGGCGGTTCGTGCAGACGCCCGAGGAGAGGCCATAGGCCGTCGAGTTCGAGATCCTGATGACGCTCTCGATGTCGTTCGGGCAGCGGATCATCGGGATGACGGGGCCGAAGGTCTCCTCGTGCACCAGCTCGCAATCATAGGGGATGTGATCCACGACGGTCGGATGGAACAGGGCGCCTTCGGCCCGCTTGCCGTGCAGGACCTTCGCCCCCTTCGAGACGGCGTCGTCGACGCGGGCCTGGAAGAGCGCGGCCGAGCGCGCGTTGATGACGGTGCCGATATCGGTCTCGGGATCCATCGGGTCGCCGCATTTGAGCTTCTTCGCCTTCTCCAGCACGAGCTTGGAGAAGTCGTCGGCGACCGCCTCGACGACGAGGATGCGCTTGACCGCGGTGCAGCGCTGGCCCGAATTCTTGGTCGCGCCCTGGACGGCGAGTTCGGCCGCCTTGTCGAGATCGGCATCCTCCATGACGATCAGCGGATCGTTGCCGCCGAGCTCCAGCACGATCCGCTTGTAGCCGGCCGTGTTGGCGATGTGCTTGCCGACCCGCACCGAGCCCGTGAAGGTCACGAGATCGGCATCGGGATCGGTGATCATGGAATCGCCCATGGTGGACGGATTGCCGGTCACGACCGAGAGCATCTCGGGCGGCAGCCCCGCCTCGTAGAGGACGTCGGCGAGGGCGAGGGCCGTCAGCGGCGTCAGCTCGGTCGGCTTCAGGACGAGGCGGTTGTTGGTGGCGATGGCCGGGGCGAGCTTATGGCTCACCATGTTGAGCGGATGGTTGAAGGGCGTGATGGCCGAGATCACGCCCAGCAGCGGGGCGCGGCTCGTGTAGATCTTGCGCGCCTTGCCGTTCGGGGAGATGTCGCAGGAATAGATCTCGCCGTCGTCCCTGATCGTGAGCTGGGCGGCGAAGGACCACACGTCATAGGCGCGGGACGCCTCGTAGAGCGAATCCTTCCAGCACAGGCCGGCCTCGGCCGTGATCAGGCGGGCGAAATCCTCCTTGCGGTCGCGCAGCAATTCGGCCGTCTTCTGGAGGATCTGCTGGCGCTCGTAGCGGGTCAGCTTCGGCTTGAAGGCTTGCGCCTTGGCGAAAGCCTCGCGCACATGCTCGGGCCGCGCGGCCGGAACGGTGCCGACGACGCTGTTGTCGTAGGGGTTGAAGACCTCGACGGCCTCGTCGGTCTGGACGAGCTTGCCGGCAATGCGCATCGACTCGCGGCGGAATGGGGCTTTCACGGGGGCGTTCATGGGCGGGGCATCCTCTCGGGTGTCATCACCGGGCTTGTCCCGGTGACCTCGATTCCCTGTCCGTCACGATCGGGCCGGGAACGGGATGGCCGGGACGAGCCCGGCCATGACAAGGCGGGTCAGCGGACGAGGTTGAGGGCGACGTCGAAGACGTCGAAATTGCGGAGCGTGCGGCCGGCCGGAACCTCGATCTTGCGGTTGGCGATCATCGGCACGGTCTGCTCGGTCAGGCCGCCATGCGAGCGCAGCGGCTCGGTGAGGCCGGAAAGGTCGTGCTTCGCCGCCGCCGTGCCGAGCACCTTGTGCTTCCCGGACAGAACCACGACGTCCCCGATCCGGTCGGCGGGAAGCTCGAAGCGCTCGCAGGCTTCCTTGGCCGGGATCGCCACCTCGACGCCCTCGATACCCTTGACGAGGTCGATCACGGCCTGGCTCTTGTCGGCATCGACATAGACCGTGGCGAAGGAGCCGAGCGCCCCGTGATGGGCGACATAGGGATCGGTGATCGGCAGGATCACCCGCGTCGCGCCGGCGCCGAATTTCTCGTCCAGGATCTCCTGGAGATAGATCACGTCGGGCTGGCCGTCCGCGAGGTGCTTGTCGTTCATGCCGTGATCGGCGGTCATGACAAGCGTGCAGCCGAGGGCGTCGAGTTCCCCGACATAGCGGTCGAACATCTTGTAGAAGGAGTTCGCGATCTCCGACCCCGGCGCCGCCTTGTGCTGCACGTAGTCGGTGGTCGACAGATACATCACGTCGGGCTGGAAGGTCTTCAGCAGCTTGACGCCCGCCGCGAAGACGAATTCCGACAGGTCCGCCGAATAGACCTCCGGCACCGGCAGGCCGACGAAATCGAGGACGTTGTCGATGCCGTTCTCGGCCTTGTTCGCCTTGTCGGCCTTTTCCGAGGAGAAGGCGATGGCGGTGCCGCTCGAGAAGTCGAGGCCCTTGCCGAGGAGGGTGCGCAGCTTGTCCTTGGCCGTCACCATGGCGACCTTGCAGCCGGCCTTCTGGAACTCGGCGAGGATGGTCGGCGCGCGCAGGAAGCGGGCGTCGTTCATCATCACCTCTTCCTTCGCCTCGCGGTCGTAGAAGAAGTTGCCGGCGATGCCGTGCCAGGCCGGCGGACGGCCGGTGATGATCGAGAGGTTGTTCGGGTTGGTGAAGCTCGGGATGACCGAGAGCGCCGTCGTGTTGGCACCTGTCTTCATGATCCGGTCGAGATTCGGGCAGAGCCCCTTCTCGATCGCCCGCTCGATATAGCCGGGCTCCGATCCGTCGATGCAGATCACCACGACCGGCTTCTCCGGCCGCCGGTAGGAGCGTTCGTTCGCGACCACGTCGGCGCCGAGTTTGGAGTGCATGTTCATCGTTCCAGCTCGCTCTGATCGGATGCGTGGTTAGGCGGCCTTGGCCGAGGCGGCGGTCACGCCCATCTCGGCGATCACCTCGCCGATGGCCGCAAGGGCGGCGCGCATGTCCTTGGCATGGAGATCGCCGATGCAGCCGATGCGGAAGCTGTCGGCGACGGTGAGCTTGCCCGGATAGATGACGAAGCCCCGCTCCTTCAGCGCATCGTAGAAGCGCTGGAAGACGAATTTCGGATCGCGCGGCATGTGGAAGGTGACGATGATCGGCGCCTGGAGGCTCGCGGGCAGCAGCGTCTCGAAGCCCATCGCCGCCATGCCCTCGATCAGGATGCGGGCATTGTCGGCATAGCGCCCGCCGCGGCCGGCGACGCCGCCCTCGGCCTGGAATTCCTCGAGCGCCCGGTGGAAGGCCACGATGACGTGGATCGGCGGCGTGAAGCGGTACTGCCCGGTCCGCCCGAAGACGGCGTGCTGGTCGAAGAGGTCGAGGACCAGCGTCGTGGCGTTGCCCTGCGTCTCCGCGAGCGCCTCGTTGCGGCACAGGACGAAGCCGAGGCCCGGCACGCCCTGGATGCATTTGTTGGAGGAGGCCGCGACCGCGTCGAACCGGACCTCGCGGCTGTCGAGCGGCAGGGCGCCGAAGGCGCTCATGGAGTCGACGAGGAAACGGCGGCCCTGGCGCTCGACGATCGCCGCGATCTCCGCGATCGGGTTGCGGATGCCGCTGGTCGTCTCGCAATGGACGGCGAAGACGTGGGTGATGCTGGGACGGGCCGCGAGGATGCGCTCGACCTCGGCGAGATCGGGCGGGGTGTCCTCGGCCGTCTCGTGGACGACGACCGCGCGGCCGGCGATGTCGAGGATGCGCTTGGCGCGCAGGCCGTAGGCGCCGTTGATCAGGACGAGGACCTCGCCGGACTTCGGCACGAAGGTCGTCAGCATCGCCTCGACCGCGAAGGTGCCCGAGCCCTGCATCGGCACGCAGGAGAAGCGGCCCTCGCCGTGAATGATCTTCGGCAGGCCGTCCATGACCGCCTTGTTGATGGCGATGAAGGCCGCATCGCGCGAGCCCCAGTCATGGACCATCGCTTCCTTGACCGCCTTGGACGTGGTCAGCGGGCCCGGCGTCAGGAGAAGGGGATCGCCGGTTTCCGAGCGGGCGGGAGCGGATGTAGTCATGGGCGGCCTTCGACGTTCCAATCAGGTGGCAGGACCCTAGCGCGAGACAAAGTATAGGTCCAATATGACGTTTCAATATCGAGCATAGACGGAGTCTATGGGTGGTCGACCTTTCCGGCCTGCGGGCCTTCCATGCGGTCGCCCTGGCGGAGAGCTTCACGCGCGCCGCCCGCGCCCGCGGCGTCAGCCAGCCGACCCTCTCGGCCCAGGTCCGCACGCTGGAGGAGGCCCACGGCATCCGCCTCTTCGACCGGGTGGGGCGGACGGTGCGCCTGACCGCGCTCGGCCAGAGCCTCTTCGTGATCACGACGCGCCTCATGGCGGCGGAGGACGAGGCGGCCGATTTCCTCGCCGGCACCAAGGCGCTGACGCGCGGGCACCTGCGCATCGCCGCCGACAGCGCGCGCCACGTCATGGGCGTGCTGGCGCGGTTCCGGGCCTCCCATCCCGGCCTCACCTTCGCGCTGACCATGGGCAACTCGACCGGCGTGCTCGACCAGGTGGCGGCCTACGAGGCCGATATCGCGGTCACGGCGAAGCAGACCTCCGACCCGCGCCTCCATTCGCTCCGCCTGCGCACGGACCGGCTCGTGGCCTTCGCGCGGGCCGACCATCCCCTCGCCCGGCGCCGGACGATCCCGATCGAGGCCATGGCCGGGCAGGACCTCGTGCTGCGCGAGCGGGGATCGGTCACGCGGGAGATCTTCGAGACCCGGCTGGCGGAAGCGGGGGTCCGGGCCGGATCGCTGCTCGAGGTGCAGTCGCGCGAGGCCGTGCAGGAGGCGGTCGCGGCCGGGCTCGGGCTCGGCATCGTCTTCGGCAGCGAGTTCCAGTCCGGCGAGACCCTGCGCCGGATCGCGGTCACGGGCGCCGATCTCTCGGTCGCCGAATATGCGGTCTGCCTCGAGGAGCGCCGGCGCATCCCCCTCGTGCGCGCCTTCCTCGCGGCGCTCTCCGCGAGCCCGCCCGCGCCCGGCGCTTGACCGCGGCTCCCGGCGGAGAGGATATCTCGCCTCGCGACGGCTCGCCGGAAAGGAAGGCGTCATGATCCGGGGCTTCACCTTTCTTCTCCTCTGCCAGCTCGCCGGCGAGATGACCGCGCGGAGCCTGGGCCTTCCGGTTCCGGGCCCGGTGGTCGGCCTCGTCCTGCTGGTCGTCCTCCTGGTCGCCGCCGAGAAGACCGGCCGCCTCGACCCCGGCGCCCTGGAGAAGAGCCATATCGGGCAGGTCTCGGGCAGCCTGCTCGCCAATCTCACCCCGCTCTTCGTGCCGGCCGGCGTCGGGCTCGTGCAGCATACGGGGCTTCTGGGCCGCTACGGCCTCGCCCTCGGCCTCACGATTCTGATCTCGACCGTCTTCACCATCGCGCTGACGGTCGGCGTCTTCGTGATCGTGAAGCGACTGACGGGCGGGGACACCGCGCCGGACGATGCGCCGGAGCGCCTGCCGTGAACGCCTTCAGCCTGTGGGTTTACCTCTCGGCCTCGCCGCTGCTCTGGCTGACGGTGACGCTGATCGCCTGGCTCGTCGCGGACGCCCTCGCACGGGCGGCGCGGGGGAATGCCTTCGTCAATCCCGTCCTGATCTCGATCGTGCTGGTCGGCGCGCTGCTGCGGCTCACCGGCACGCCCTACGAGCGCTATTTCGAGGGCGCCCAGTTCGTCCATTTCCTGCTCGGACCGGCGACGGTGGCCCTCGGCGTGCCGCTCTACCGCAACCTCGCCCTCGTCCGGCGGAACCTCCTGCCCATGCTGGCCGCCCTCCTCGTCGGATCGCTGGGGGCGATCCTCTCGGCGGTGGGCATCGCGGCCGCCTTCGGCCTGCCCCGGGAGGTGATCGTCTCGCTGGCGCCGAAATCGGTGACCGCCGGCATCGCCATGGCGATCTCCGACAGCATGGGGGGCGTGCCGTCCCTCACCGCAGCCATCGTCGCCGTGACCGGCGTCGTCGGCGCCGTCGTGGCGACGCCGCTGATGAATGCGCTCGGCATCCGCGACTACGTGGCGCGGGGCTTCGCGGTCGGCCTCTCCGCGCACGGCATCGGCACGGCGCGGGCCTTCACCATCAGCTCCGTGGCGGGCGTCTTCGCCGGCATCGCCATGGCGCTGAACGCGGTGGTCACCGCCTTCCTCGTGCCGCTCGTGCTGCGCTTCCTGCCGTGAGAGACGTCAGGAGGCCGCGAAGGGGGCGAAGCGGGCGGCCACGGCCCGGTAGATGTCGCGCTTGAAGGGCACGACGAGATCCGCCAGCCGCTCCAGCCGCTCCCAGCGCCACTCGCAGAACTCGACCGGCTCGCCGTCGGCGGCCTGCGTCAGGTCGATCTCGCTCTCGTCCCCCAGAAAGCGCATCGCGAACCAGAGCTGGCGCTGGCCCCGGAAGCGGGCGAGGCGGTGCGGCGGGCCGTCATAGGGCGGGAAATCGTAAGCCATCCATTCGGGCATCCGGTCGAGCACCGCGACGGAGCGGATGGCGGTTTCCTCCCACAGCTCGCGGCAGGCGGCGCGCTCGGGATCCTCGTGCGGATCGACGCCGCCCTGGGGCATCTGCCAGAGATGGCCCGGCACGACGATTTCCGGCCCGTCGTCGCCGATGCGGCGGGCGATGAAGACGAACCCCCGCGCATCGAACAGCGCGATGCCGACATTCGGTCGGTAGATATCCACGAAGCCTCTCTCCATTCACCGAATCCTTACGTCATCGGCGCGTCCGCCGCGAGCGGAACCCGGAATCGGCACGGCTTGTGCTTGGGCCCTGGCGCGCCCTTCGAGACGGATCGTTCTGCGATGCGTGTCGGTGCCACGGCCCGGCTGCGGTCGAGCCGTGAGCCGCCGGGTCTTCGGTCGAACCCCGAAGTCGTCTCGAAGGGCGCACCAAGGCCGCCCCTGCGCAGTTGGCGGCAGGCGGCGGGTGCGGTAGAAGCCGTCATGGCCGACACGGTGATCGACAACCCCTCCCGCAGCCGTTTCGAGCTGCCCGTGGGCGGCGTGCTCGCCGTGGCGGAATACCGGATCGAGCACGGCCGCGTGGTCCTCGCCCATACCGAGGTGCCGAGCGAGCTTTCGGGACAGGGCGTCGGCTCGCGGCTCGCCAAGGGCGTCCTCGACGCCATCCGCGCGAGCGGCCGGCGCGTGATCCTCGAATGCGACTTTATGGCCGCCTATGTGGCGCGCCACCCGGAATATGCGGATCTCCTCGCAAGTTGAGCGACCTTTCGGGCCGGCTGGAGCGCTTCTTTCCGCATCCGAACGCATTTTCTTCGCCCAAACCGGGTCCACCCCAGCCGAAAATGCTCTAGCATCGGGCAGGCGAACCTTGTCGTCGCCCATGCGGGAGACATCGTGCGCAGAGACGTTCATTCCGCCGGAATCCCGGTCTTGTGCCTGTCGTGCGAGGCGCGGCACGGGGGCGTGTGCGGGGCGCTGACCTCCGAGCAGCTCGTCGCGCTCGCCGGAGCCTCCGCCAAGCAGACCGTCTCGGAAGGGCAGGAACTGGTCGGCGACGCCGAGAGTGTCGAGCGCTATTCGAACATCCTGTCGGGCGTCGTGAAGCTCAGCAAGACGCTCTCGGACGGGCGCCAGCAGATCGTCGGCCTGCAATTCGCCCCCGATTTCCTCGGCCGGCCCTTCAAGGCCGAGAGCGCGGTGACGGCGGAGGCGGCGACGGAGGTGCGCCTGTGCTCCTTCCCGCGCAAGATCGTCGAGCGGATGATCGGGGAGCAGCCCGACCTGGAGCATCGCCTGCTCAAGCAGACGCTCAAGGAACTCGACCAGGCGCGCGAATGGATGGTCATGCTCGGCCGCAAGACGGCGGCCGAGAGGGTGACGAGCTTCCTGCTCATGATCGCGCGCAGCATCGACCCGGCCGCCGATCCCGCGCGCCGCGACAGGGCCTTCGAGCTGCCCCTGTCGCGCGCCGACATCGCCGATTTCCTGGGCCTGACCATCGAGACCGTGAGCCGCCAGTTCACGCGCCTGCGCACCGACGGCGTCATCCGCATCGAGAACAGCCGCCGCGTCATCGTGGAGGACCTGCGCAAGCTCGAGGCCCGCGCCGGCGATTGACCGTCACCGCCGCCCCGGAATCTCGCCCTCCTCCCGGGTCGCCGGCAGGACGTGGTCGCGCTCGAAAGCCATGTGGCGCCTGACGGATTCGAAGAAGGCGCGAAGCAGGTAGCCGAGCGCCTCGGGATTGTGGACCGCCTGGCCGTGCCCGATCCGAAACAGCTCCTCGGCCAGTTCCTGGGCCGTGCCCTGGTCCTCGACATGCTCCGCCTTGAGGCGCGCCACGACCTCCCCGCTCCCGCCCGCGGCGAGGAAGGCGGGAAAGAGGGTCTCCTCCTCGAAGCGGTGGCATTCGCGCAGCAGCGGGACGAGTTCCCCCGCGGCCTTCAGGCATTCCAGCCGGTCGACCTGCGAAGGCAGCGTGTCGGCGATGGCCTCGAGGGCGTCGCAGAGCTTGCGCTTCTCCGCATGGATGCGCGCCATGTCGATGCGCGGCGCGCGGCGGTCGCGCGGATCCGCCCGCTGGGGGAACAGCTTCATGACGCCCGGAGCCGGATTGGGGCGGCCCGGCGCGCGGGAGACCTGGGAATGGGACACATGGAGATCGCACCAACGTCTTATGGACCATAGACGGAAGGCGGCGATACGGCTTGATCTCCGTCAAGTCGTGCCCCTGCGGAGGCGCTATCCTCGCCCCGCATTCAGAGGGAGATTCACATGCGGGTTGCAGACGTCCTGACATGGGGCATCGTTTCGGTGAAGCCGGAGGATTCCCTGGACCGGGTCATCGAGCTGATGCTCGAGCGGCGCATCAGCGGCCTGCCGGTCGTCAATGACAACGGCGAGCTCGTCGGGATGCTCACGGAAGGCGACCTTCTGCGCCGCGTCGAGCTGGGGACTGAGAAGAAGCGCCCCCGCTGGCTGGAATTCCTGGCCGGCGCCGGCACCCTCGCCGAGGAATACAGCCGCGCCCGCGGCCGGCGGGTGGGCGAGCTGATGACCGAGCGCGTCCTGACGGCCGATCTCGACGAGTCGCTCGACGACGTCATCAACCGGATGATCCATCACAAGGTCAAGCGCCTGCCCGTCCTCGACGGGAAGAAGGTCGTCGGCGTCATCAGCCGCGCGGACATCCTGCGCGCCCTGGGGCGCGCGATGCCCGCCGCCCGGGAGGAGGCGCCGCAGCGCGACGATGCCGCCCTGCTCGACGAGGTCCGCAAGGAGATGGCCAAGCTCCCCTTCGCCACGGACTCGATCGAGGTCAGCATCGAGAACGGGGCCGTGCGGCTGGTGGGAGCGGTCACGGACAACCGGGAGCGCAATGCCATCCGCATCGCAGCCGAGAACGTGCCGGGGGTTCGCAGCGTCCGCGACGAGATGGCCTGGCTCTCCCCGCTCGGGCTGTCGGCCTTCTGAGGATCGTGTCCCGGACATCCGGCGGGATCATCCGAGCCTCACGAGGGCCAGCGCGAGCAGGATGACGCCCGCCGCGATCGCGCGGGACCATTGCAGGGGCTCCTTGACGACGAGCACCGCGATGACGACAGCGAAGAGGACGCTGGATTCGCGCAAGGCCGCGACCAGCGGGATCGGCGCGCGGGTCATCGCCCAGATCGCGATCCAGTAGGAAGCGACGGACATCGCGCCTCCGCCGAGGCCCTGCCAGCGGAAGCGCAGGGCGGGGGCGAGCGCGGCGGGCCCGCGCCGCCAGAGCGCGAAGGCGAGGAGCAGCGGCGCATCCAGGACGAAGAGCGTCGCCGAATAAGCGTGCGGGTCGCCCGCGGCCCGCGCGCCGAGCCCGTCCGAGAGCGTGTAGCCGCAGATGACGACGGCCGTCAGGAGCGCGAGCCCAACCGCGACCGGATCGAAGGGCGCGCCCCGCCGCCCGAGGACGGACATGGCGCCCACGGCCCCGCCGAGGGCGCCGATGCCGACGAGCTGCAGCCCGCTCACCGGCTCGCCGAGCACAGTCACCGAAACCAGCGCCGTGAGGAGCGGCGCGCCTCCGCGCGCGATCGGATAGATCTGGCTCATATCCGCCCGCGCATAGGCGGCGCTCAGCGTGACGTAGTAGGCGAGGTGCAGGGTCACGGAAGCCGCGAGCCACGGCAGGGCCGCCCGGTCCGCAAGGCCGGTGACGAAAAGCGCGGGCAGCGCCACGATCCCGGCCGAGGCCGTGAGCAGCGTCATGGCCAGGAAGGGATCGAGCCGGAGCTTGAGGAGAGCGTTCCAGCCGGCATGCATCGCGGCCGCCGCGAGCACCGCGGCGAAGACGCCCGGCTCCATCGCTCAGGGCCCCGGGCGCGCGGCGGCCCGAGACCCCGGCATCCCGCCGCAGGGATTCCGGGCGGTCACGCCGCAGGGACGCCCGGGGGCGCCTCGCTCGACGCCCAGGAGCGCCAGGATTTGGGAAGCCGGCCCTGCAGGTTGAGGACGATCTCGGCGAGGCCGGGCTCGTCGATCAGCGAGGCCGCGTCCTTGACCGTGAGCCAGGCGATGGAGCGCTGCCCCCTCTCCTTCCAGTCGTTGAGATGCCCGTGGACGTGGAGGAGGAAGACCTTGACCTTGACGAGCTGGAACGTCCCGTCGTCGCGGCGCTTCCAGGAGAGATAGGAGCCGACGGGCTTCGGATGCGCCCGGCCGACCACCCCGGCTTCCTCCCGCGCCTCGATCTCGGCCGCGCGATGGTCCTTGAGGCCCTTCATCGGCCAGCCCTTGGGCACGATGAAGCGCCGCGTCTCGCGCGAGGTGATCATCAGCACGCGCAGCCTGCCCTGAGGGTCGCGCACGATGGGCAGGGCGGCGACCTGCTTTCTGGGCTTTCCTTGGTTCCTCTCCGGCATCGTCCCGCTTTACACCGATGGCCTCCGATTCGAAGCCGCCAAATGTCTCGGCCGTCCGCGGCCCCTGAAGACAAGGGCCGCGATCGGGTTAGGGTAGGAAGCCGATTCCTCCGGGAGGCGGGACGGCAGCGGAGGCCGGCCGGATCGAGGCCGGGCACAGGGGAGCTTGGCGGTGGCGGAACAGGTCTTCGACGTGGCGGTCGTGGGGGCGGGGATCGTCGGCCTCGCCCATGCGCTCATGGCGGCGCGGCGCGGCAAGCGGGTCGTCGTGATCGACCGCGACGCGCGGGCGAACGGGGCATCCGTCCGCAATTTCGGCTTCGCGACCGCGACGGGGCAGGAGCGCGGCCTCGTCTGGCGCCGCGCCTGCCGCTCGTGCGAGATCTGGGCGGAGGTCGCGCCCGCGGCGGGCATCCGGATCGAGCATCGCGGCGCGGCCATCGTCGCCCGGCGGCCGGAGGCGCGGGCCGTGCTGGAAGCCTATCTCGCCACGGAAATGGGGGAAGGCTGCCGGCTTCTCGAACCCGCCGAGGCGGCCGGGCGCCTGCCCATGCTGGCGGCGGACCGGCTGGCGGCGGTGCTGTGGAGCGGGCGCGAGCTGCGGATGGAATCGCGCGAGGCCGTGCCGGCCCTCGCCCGCTGGCTCGCCGAGGCGCATGGCGTGACCTTCCTGCGCTCGACGCTGGTGCGGGCCGTGGCGCCGCCCGTCATCGAGACGACGGGCGGGCGGCTCGAGGCGGAAACCTGCATCGTCTGTCCGGGCGACGAGTTCCTGAACCTGTTCCCGGAGCGGATCGCCGCCTATGGCGTGCGCAGGTGCAAGCTGCACATGATGCGCCTCGCCGCGCCCAACTGGCGCCTTCCGGCCGCGGTGATGTCCGATCTCGGGATCGGGCGCTATGCGGGCTTCGCGGCGCTGCCGGAGGGCGAGGCTTTGCGCCGGCGCCTCGCCGCGGAGGAGGCCGGGGCGGTCGAGAACGGCGTCCACCTGATCGTGGTCCAGGGCGCGGACGGCTCCCTCGTCGTCGGCGACAGCCACCATTACGAAGAAACGCCTGATCCCTTCGCCCCGGCGCGGGTCGACGACATCATCCTCGACGAGTACCGGACGATCTTCGCCGCGGCGCCCCCCGCGGTCGTCGAGCGCTGGAGCGGCACCTATGCCTCCGCCGACCGGGTCATGTTCGTGGACGCGCCCGCCCCGGACATCCGGCTCGTGATGGTGACGAGCGGGACCGGGGCCTCCACCGCCTTCGCCATCGCCGAGGAGGTGGTTGCCGAGCTGTTTGGATAGCGGCCCTCTTCCGCTGCGCGCCGGGCCTGTGCTAGCCCGGACGGAGAAGATTGCGAGGAGGTCCGATGGACATCGTCCCGCCGCTGCGCCTGCACGTGCCGGAACCGGCCGTCCGCCCGGGCGGGACACCGAGCTTCGGTTATCTCGACATTCCCGCCGCGGGCTCCGTCCGGCGACCGGAGGTGGATGTCGCGCCCGAGGAGATCCGCGACCTCGCCTATACGATCATCCGGGTCCTCGACGACGAGGGCCGCGCGGTCGGCCCCTGGGCGGGGCTCCTCTCGGACGAGGAACTGCTGGAGGGCCTGCGCCACATGATGCGGCTGCGCGCCTTCGACGCGCGCATGCTGATGGCCCAGCGCCAGGGCAAGACCTCCTTCTACATGCAGAATCTCGGCGAGGAGGCCGTCGCCACGGCCTTCCGCAAGGCCCTCAAGGAGGGCGACATGAACTTCCCGACCTACCGGCAGGCGGGCCTGCTCATCGCGGGCGGCTACCCGATGGTCGAGATGATGAACCAGATCTTCTCCAATACCCGCGACCCGCTGCACGGGCGCCAGCTTCCGGTCATGTATTCCTCGAAGGAATACGGCTTCTTCACCATCTCCGGGAACCTCGCGACGCAATACATCCAGGCGGTGGGCTGGGCGATGGCCTCGGCGATCAAGGGCGATACCCGGATCGCGGCCGGCTGGATCGGCGACGGCTCGACGGCCGAATCCGATTTCCACGCCGCCCTCGTCTTCGCCTCGACCTACCGGGCGCCGGTCGTCCTCAACATCGTCAACAACCAATGGGCGATCTCGACCTTCCAGGGCATCGCGCGGGGCGATTCGGCCACCTTCGCCGCGCGCGGCCACGGCTTCGGCATTCCCTCGCTGCGGGTCGACGGCAACGACTATCTCGCCGTCCACGCGGTCGCGAAATGGGCCTGCGACCGGGCGCGGCGCAATCTCGGGCCGACCCTCGTCGAATACGTCACCTACCGCGCCGGCGCCCATTCGACCTCGGACGATCCCTCCGCCTACCGGCCAAAGGCCGAGTTCGACGCCTGGCCGCTCGGCGATCCGATCCAGCGCCTCGCGCAGCACCTGATCCTGCGGGGCGCCTGGTCGGAGGACCGCCAGAAGCAGGCGCAGGCCGAGATCGCGGACGAGGTCCTGGCCGCCCAGCGGGAGGCGGAGAGCTATGGCACGCTCCATTCCGGCCCGAAGCCCTCGGCGCGGGATATGTTCGAGGACGTCTATGCCGAGACGCCTCCTCATCTGCGCCGCCAGCGCCAGCAGGCGGGAGTATGAGGATGGCCCGGACCCGCATCGTCGCTCCCCCCACCGGGCTCGGCCGGCGCGCGAGGGAGGCAGCCTGATGCCCCGCAGGACGATGATCGAGGCCGTGCGCGACGCCATGGCCGTGATGATGGAGGCCGACGACAACGTCGTCGTGTTCGGGGAAGACGTCGGCTATTTCGGCGGCGTCTTCCGCTGCACGCAAGGGCTCCAGCAGCGCTTCGGCACCCAGCGCTGCTTCGATGCGCCGATCAGCGAATTGGGAATCGTCGGCGCGGCCATCGGCATGGCCGCCTATGGGCTCCGGCCCTGCATCGAGATCCAGTTCGCCGACTACGTGTATCCGGCCTACGACCAGATCGTCTCCGAGGCGGCGCGGCTGCGCTACCGCTCGGGCGGGCAGTTCACGGCGCCGATCGTGATCCGCATGCCGACCGGGGGCGGCATCTTCGGCGGCCAGACGCACAGCCAGAGCCCCGAGGCCCTCTTCACCCATGTCTCGGGCCTGAAGACCGTGGTGCCCTCCAATCCCTATGACGCCAAGGGGCTTCTCATCGCCGCGATCGAGGATGACGACCCGGTCATCTTCCTCGAGCCGAAGCGCATCTATAACGGCCCCTTCGACGGCCATCACGACCGCCCGGTCACGCCCTGGAGCAGGCACGAGCTGGGCGAGGTGCCGGACGGCCATTATCGCGTGCCGCTCGGCCGGGCGGCGATCCGGCGCGAGGGCCGGGATGTGACGGTCCTCGCCTACGGCACCATCGTCCACGTTGCGCTCGCGGCGGCCGAAGAGAGCGGCGTCGATGCGGAGGTGATCGACCTGCGCACTCTCCTGCCGCTCGACACAGCGACGATCGAGGCTTCGGTGAGGAAGACCGGCCGCTGCGTCATCGCCCACGAGGCGACGCTGACCTCCGGCTTCGGCGCGGAGCTGGCGGCGGTGGTCCAGGAGAGCTGCTTCTATCATCTCGAGGCGCCGATCATGCGCGTGACGGGCTGGGACACGCCCTATCCGCATGCGCAGGAATGGGACTATTTCCCCGGTCCCGACCGCATCGGGCGCGCCCTCAGGGCCGTGATGGAGGGCTGAATGGCGAAGCGCATCGTCAAGCTCCCCGATATCGGCGAGGGCGTCGCCGAGGCCGAGGTCACCGCCTGGCATGTGAAGGTCGGCGACGTCGTGCGCGAGGACCAGCCGCTCGCCGACGTCATGACCGACAAGGCGACGGTCGAGATCCCCTCCCCCGCCGCCGGCACGGTGGTCGCGCTCGGCGGCGAGCCCGGCCGGATGCTGGCGGTCGGCGCCGCGCTCGTGACGCTGGAGACGGAAGGGGGAACTGCCGAGCCGGAAGCGGCTGCGGGCGAGCGCCCCCTCCACCGTCCTTCGGACGGTCCCCCTCCCCCGCTGCGCGGGGGAGGATCCGAGCCGCCGGAGCCGCCGATCCTCCCCCGTGAAACGGGGGGGGGGGACCAGGCGAAGCATGGTGGAGGGGGCGCCCCGCCGCAGGCCCGGCCCTCCCCTGCCCCGCGCGGAGCCGCGATCCTCGGCCCGCCCCGGCCCGAAGGCGAGAAGCCCATCGCCTCCCCCGCCATCCGCCGGCGCGCGCTGGAGGCCGGCATCGACCTGCGGCAGGTCCGGGGCACCGGCCCGGCCGGGCGCATCACCCACGACGATCTCGACGCCTTCATGCGGGGCGACGGCGCCGCCCCCGCCGCCGGCTCCGCGCGTGTCGCCAATCCGGCGGTCGAGGAGATCAGGGTCGTCGGGCTGCGGCGGCGCATCGCCGAGAAGATGGCGGAATCGAAGCGCCGCGCCGCCCATTTCTCCTATGTCGAGGAAGTGGACGTCACGGCGCTGGAAGAGCTGCGCGCCGCGCTCAACAGGAAGCACGGCGAGCGGCGCCCGAAGCTCACGCTGATCCCCTTCCTCGTCCAGGCGCTGGTGAGGACGCTCCCCGATTTCCCGCAGATGAACGCCCATTACGACGACGAGGCCGACATCGTCCGCCGCTACGGCGGGGTGCATGCGGGCATCGCCACCCAGACGCCGGCCGGGCTCATGGTGCCGGTGGTCCGCCATGCCGAGGCGCGCGACCTCTGGGAGATCGCGGGCGAGATCCGGCGCCTCGCGGAGGCGGCCCGCGCGGGCCTCGCGACGCGCGAGGAGCTGTCGGGCTCGACGATCACCATCACCTCGCTCGGCGCTCTCGGCGGCATCGTCACGACGCCGGTCCTGAACCGGCCGGAAGTCGCGATCCTCGGCGTCAACAAGCAGGTCATGCGGCCGCTCTGGCAGAACGGCGCCTTCGTGCCGCGGCTGATGATGAACCTCTCCGCCTCCTTCGACCACCGCGTCGTCGACGGCTACGACGCGGCCCTCTTCGTCCAGGCCGTCAAGGCGCTCCTGGAGACGCCGGCCATGCTGTTCCTGGAGGGCTGAGATGGGCGAGATCGCCACCAAGGTCCTGGTGCTCGGCGGGGGCCCGGGCGGCTATGTCGCCGCGATCCGCGCTGGCCAGCATCATCTCGACACCGTGCTGGTCGAGGAAAGCCGCCTCGGCGGCACCTGCCTCAATGTCGGCTGCATCCCCTCGAAGGCGCTGATCCACGCCGCCGAAGCCTATTCCCAGGCGAGGCACCAGGAGGCGGGCAACGCCTTCGGCCTCTCGGTCGGGAGCCCGGCGCTCGATTTCGGCAAGACCCTCGCCTGGAAGGAGGGCATCGTGCGGCGGCTCAACACGGGCGTCGCCGCCCTGCTCAAGCGCTCGCGGGTCAATATCCTGCGCGGCCACGGCACCATGCTCGACGGCAAGACCTGCCGCGTCGAGACCGATACCGGGCCCGAGACGATCCGGGCCGAGCACGTCGTCATCGCGACCGGCTCCGAGCCCATGGCGCTGCCGGCCCTGCCCTTCGGGGGCAAGGTGATCTCCTCGACGGAAGCCCTTTCGCTGCTGGCCGTCCCGGCCTCGATGGCGGTGGTCGGGGCCGGCTATATCGGGCTCGAACTCGGCATCGCCTTTGCCAAGCTCGGCGCGAAGGTCACCGTGGTCGAGGCCGCCTCCCGCATCCTGCCCCTCTACGATGCCGAGCTGACGCGCCCGGTCGCGCGGCGCATGCAGGCCCTCGGCATCGAGGTCCTGCTCGGCGCGAAGGCGGAGGGCCTGAGCGAAGGCGGCGCGCTGCGCGTCTCCGCGAGCGGCGGGCTCGAGGAGATCGAGGCCGAGAGGATCCTGGTCGCCGTCGGCCGCGCGCCCCGGACCGCCGGCTGGGGGCTGGAGCGGCTCGACCTCACCATGCGCGAGCGCTTCATCGCCATCGACGAGCGCTGCGCAACCTCGATGCGCAACGTCTGGGCCATCGGCGACGTCACCGGCGAGCCGATGCTCGCCCACCGCGCCATGGCGCAGGGCGAGATGGTGGCCGACATCCTCGCGGGCAAGCGCCGCGCCTTCCACAAGGTGGCGATCCCGGCGGTCTGCTTCACCGATCCCGAGATCGTCTCGGCCGGCCTCTCGCCCGAGGAGGCCAAGGCCACCGGCATCGAGGTCAAGACGGGGCTCTTTCCCTTCCAGGCGAACGGGCGCGCCATGACGCTGGAGAGCGAGGACGGCTTCGTGCGCGTCACCGCGCGAGCCGACAACCATCTGGTGCTCGGCATCCAGGCGGTGGGAGCGGGCGTCTCGGAACTCGCCGCCTCCTTCGGCCTCGCGCTCGAGATGGGCGCCCGGCTGGAAGACGTCGCGGGCACGATCCATGCCCATCCGACGCTCGGCGAGGCGTTCCACGAGGCGAGCCTCAAGACGCTCGGCGAGGCGCTGCACATCTGAGGCTTCTCCCGAAGAGCGAGGCCGCAACCCTTCGTTAGCCACATCGCGAGAAGGGCGCGGCGCGCGGCCGCCCGTCAAGGTCCCGGCAAGCGCGCCCTGGCAGAATCCGGCCTCGCAGCCTTGCAACCATCGGCCTCTCGCCCGGACATCTCCATGAGGATCTTGCTCCCCATCGCCGCGCTCGCGGCCGCCCTGTCCGGGACCGGGCGGGCCGCGGCCGACGCTCCCGCCGCCGGATTCGGCCATCGCCCTCCCGCGATGCACCGCTCCTTCGGGCCGCGCTACGCGCCGCCGCCCCGCCGTTACGGCTACGGTTACGGCGCCCCGCGCCATCGCCGCTACGGTTATCGCGTCGTCGCGGCCGGGCCGGATCTCGGGCCCGTGCCGCCCTTCTTCCGAGGCATGGGCGACGCCGCCGCCTCCCTCGGCGGCGGCCCGGTCGGGCTGACGCTCTATCGGGAAGCCTATATCGGCCGCGGCCTCTTCTATAATACACCGCCGACGCTCGACCGGCCCGGCCCCATTCTCGGCGGCCGCTACTGAAACGAGGGTTGGGTCCCGGCGGTATCCATGTGTATAGCACTTCCAAACCGGGAGTGCTCGACGTGACTTACATGGATGTAAAGGCGGGGCTTCGGACCCTGAAGGATCCGAGCCTCCTGCGGCAGCAATGCTATATCGACGGCGCCTGGACGGATGCCGATTCCGGCGCGACGATCGAGGTCACCAATCCCGCCACGGGCGAGGTCCTGGCCACGGTGCCGAAGATGGGCACGGCCGAGACGCGGCGCGCCATCGAGGCGGCGGAGGCGGCGCTGCCGGCCTGGCGGGCCAGGACCGCCAAGGAGCGCGCCACGATCCTGCGCCGCTGGTTCGAGCTGATGATGGCGAACCAGGACGACCTCGCCGCCATCATGACGGCCGAGCAGGGCAAGCCCTTCGCCGAGGCGAAGGGCGAGATCGCCTATGCCGCCTCCTTCATCGAGTGGTTCGCGGAAGAGGGCAAGCGCATCTACGGGGACGTCATTCCCGCGCACGGGCCGGACAAGCGCATCGTCGTCATCAAGCAGCCGATCGGCGTCTGCGCGGCGATCACGCCCTGGAACTTCCCCTCGGCCATGATCACCCGCAAGGCCGGCCCCGCCCTCGCGGCCGGCTGCACCATGGTGCTGAAGCCCGCGAGCCAGACGCCGCTTTCGGCGCTCGCGCTCTGCGTCCTGGCCGAGCGGGCCGGCCTGCCGAAGGGCGTCCTGTCCTGCGTCAGCGGCGCGGCCGGCGAGATCGGCAACGAGATGACCTCCAACCCGATCGTGCGCAAGCTGACCTTCACCGGCTCGACGGAGATCGGCAAGAAGCTGCTCGCGCAATGCGCCGCCACGGTGAAGAAGACCTCGATGGAACTCGGCGGCAACGCCCCCTTCATCGTCTTCGACGACGCCGACCTGGAGCCGGCCGTCCGGGGCGCCATCGCCTCGAAATACAGGAATGCCGGCCAGACCTGTGTCTGCGCCAACCGCCTCCTGGTCCAGGACGGCATCTATGACCGCTTCGTCGAGAGGCTGGCCGAGGCCGTGCGGGAGATGAAGGTCGCCGACGGCTTCAAGGAAGGCGCGGTCATCGGCCCGCTGATCGACGGCAAGGCCGTCGCCAAGGTCGAGGAGCACATTGCCGACGCCCTCTCGAAGGGCGCGCGCATCGTCACGGGGGGCAAGCGCCACGCGCTCGGCCATTCCTTCTTCGAGCCGACCGTGCTGGCCGACACGACGCCCGAGATGAAGATCTTCCACGAGGAGACCTTCGGCCCCGTGGCGCCGATCTTCCGCTTCAAGACGGACGAGGAGGCGATCCGCCTCGCCAACGATTCGGAATTCGGCCTCGCCTCCTATTTCTACAGCCGCGACATCGGCCGGGTCTGGCGGGTGGCCGAGGCGCTGGAAAGCGGCATCGTCGGCATCAACGAGGGCCTCATCTCCACCGAGGTCGCCCCCTTCGGCGGCGTCAAGGAGAGCGGCCTCGGACGGGAAGGCTCGCGCTACGGCATCGAGGATTTCCTCGAGGTGAAATACCTCTGCATGGGCAATATCTGACGCTCCGTCCCTGAGCTTCGGCTCGACGACATCCTGCTCGAACAAGAAGAGATCGCGATGACGGCTCGACCAAGCTTCATCGCGATCCGCCTTACTGGAAGCCGGCGATCCGGTGGGGGATGTAAGGCTCTTCGAGCGCCTGGATTTCGCCGGAGGTCAGGCCGAGGTCGAGCGCGGCGACGGCGTCGGTGAGGTGGGCCGGTTTCGAGGCCCCGACGATCGGAGCCGTGACCCCCTTCTTCTGTGCCACCCAGGCCAGGGCCACCTGGGCGCGGGAGACGCCGCGCGCCGCGGCGATCCTGCCGACCGCCTCGATGACGCGCCGGTCCGCATCGGCCGCGGCGTCGTAGAGGTTCTTGCCCACGTCGTCCGTCCGCTGGCGCTCGGTGGCATCGTTCCAGTCGCGGGTCAGGCGGCCGCGGGCCAGGGGACTCCAGGGGATCACGGCCAGCCCCTCCTCGGCGCAGAGCGGCAGCATTTCGCGCTCCTCCTCGCGATAGAGGAGGTTCAGGTGGTTCTGCATGCTGACGAAGGGCGTCCAGCCGTTCCGGCGCGAGATGTAGATCGCCTTCGCGAAACGCCATGCCGGCATGGAGGAGGCGCCGATATGGCGGACCTTCCCGGCCTTCACCATGTCGTGCAGAGCCTCCAGCGTTTCTTCGATGGGCGTCGTGTAGTCGAAGCGATGGATCTGGTAGAGATCGACATAGTCCGTGCCGAGCCGCTTCAGGCTGGCGTCCAGTTCGTGCAGGATCGCCTTGCGGGAGAGGCCCATCCCGTTCGGGCCCGGTCGCATGCGGTTATAGACCTTGGTGGCCAGGACGATGTCCTCGCGCCGGGCGAAATCCTTGATCGCGCGCCCGACGATTTCCTCCGACGTGCCATCGGAATAGGTGTTCGCCGTGTCGAGGAAATTGATCCCGAGCTCCAGCGCCTGCCGGATGAGAGGGCGGCTGTCCTCTTCCCTCATCGTCCAGGAATGGTTGCCCCGGTCGGGGACGCCGTAGGTCATGCAACCGAGGCAAAGGCGGGAGACCTTCATCCCCGTCGGGCCGAAATTCACGTAGTCCATGCAACCGCTCCGATGATCACCGCAGGTCGCGGAGGCCGCTTCGGCCTCGGGTTCGGTGCTTCCTCGTCGGTGAAAACGCGGTTGCGGGTCAAGAGCCTGACGCCCTTGGAAGCCTCCAGCTCAAACGCCACCCCCGGCGGACCGGGACCGGGACGCTCGGCACGGAGAGCGTCCCCCCTGGAAAGATCACAGCGGAAAGATGACGTGGCCGATCGTGCCGAGTGCCCGCTGGTTGTCGGGCAACGTCAGCGCGGAAAAGCGATCCGCAGGGCGGGATCCGATCATCCGCCATCCGGCCTCCGCAAGAAACTCCGGCGGATCTTCATCGAATGGCACGGCACACAAGATCTCGCTGGAGAACCGCGATCTGAATAAACGAACCCGCATGGCACTACTCCAACTTTAATTCCATTGCATTTAAAAACTTAGCTCCATACCTTGTTCCATTGTGTTCATATCGGAACAAACCTGCCTGAAGTCGTGGCCGGCGGCCATTTGCTCCACATATCGGACATACTGTTCTTCCGACCTCCCTGCCGGATTTCGATCCCGGCAAGTTGTCGCCGATCTCGGGAAGGCTGCCAGCGCGCAAGAGTCATAGTTCGCCCTGTCGAGATCGCCCATATTTCTAAGTACGAAATCGTACTGGCCTCTTGATCTTCTGAATCTCGATGGTCACCGCGCGTTTCCATGCGGATTCAGCAAATTATGAACCTGATGAAATGTCTCCCGCCGAGGTCATGAATTGAGCGGAGGCAAGGGATTGGCCGGAACCAGACGTTATTCCATGCATTGGAGCATAGGAAAATCGGAGACACGAATTTGCCGGATCGCTCTCTCAACCGACTCCTTGCCATCATGCCGCGAGAGGCGGAACGCCGATTTGGCGACCTTGGAGAGATCGTCGAATTCGCCGCGGGCGACATGATCCTCGAGCCGGGACCGCTGAAGGAGGTTTATTTCCTCGAGACGGGCTTCGCCTCCCTGATCGATCCGCGGAGCGGCATCGAATTCGCGCTCGTGACACCGGACGGGATTGCAGGGCATCCGGCCGTGCTGGGCATGCGTCACATGAGCGCCGCCGTCCAGGCGACGGCGGCGGTGCGGGCCCTCCGGGTGTCCGTGGACGACCTGGAAGGAATGATGGAGGATCCGCGGGTTCGCTCGGTGCTTCTCGAAGCCGTGAGCGAGCTGATCGACCATCTTCTGAGCGCCGTGGTGAGTTCGTCGGGCACCGTGAAGCAGCGCCTCGCGCGCAGGCTGCTCCTGGCGGCCGAGACCCAGGGCGACGAGATCCGCGTCACGCATGAGCAGGTCGCCCGCTGGCTCATGGTTCGCCGTCCCGGCGTGACGGTCGCGCTGCACGAACTCGAAGGCGAAGGCTTGATCCGCAACACCCGCGGCATCGTCAGGATCCGGGACCCGGAAGGCTTGCAGGCGCTGGCCCGCGTCTCGCGACGGAACAGCGTATGCGCGACGCCCGGGATCGGCCCGGAAGCCGCGTTCTTCGCCCCGGCCGCCCGTCTTCGCAACCCCGCTCAGTGGCGCGGCAGGAGCGCGGACTGAGCCCCTCTGCCAGACGCTCCCTCGCCGGTCGGGAAGCGGAGCGGGACGACGCGTCCCGCCTCATCACGCATGGGCTCCCGCCTCCCTGTTTCGTCGCCGCGTATCGGCGGCCTTCCTCGCCGAGGCTGATCTCGCGGCAGGGCTGCGCGAGGCTGCGGCCTTGCCGCCGGCCGCGCCGCCCTTGCGCGAGGAGGCGTGCGATTCCGGTTTTCCACGTCCCGAGCCGCTTTTCTTGCCGCCGCCGGATTCCTTGTTGACGGTCGCCCAGGCCCGACGCTCAGCCTCCTTTTCGGACACTCCCCGGTCCTCGTACCCCTCGGCGATATGGTCCGCCTTGCGGCGCTGCTTGTCGGTGTAGCTGGATTTGTCGCCTCTGGGCATGTCTCTTCTCCAGTGACCTCCCGCGGGAGGCTTTACCGGGCGGCGCGACGTGCGCAATCCGGGAACAGTCGTGGCGAGGTCAGGATCAATATACGCCGCGATCCTCCTCGATTCCTGAAAGAAAGCGATTTGCTGGCGCAAGCGTTCCAACGCCGCTCGCGATGTCCAAAAGCCGTACTTGTTCGGACCGATCCCGCAGGGAGGCGAACATGGGCAGGACCTTTCGAGTTTTTATCTTCGAAGGAGAAGAAAATGTCCGAGAAACGCTCAGACCCAGCGAATGACGAGCGTCGCCCGGCGGAGTGCCCCCGTCTGCAGCCCGGCGAGATCGCTCCGGGAACGACCCGGGCCGAGTTCGAGGAGCGCCATCCCGAAGACCCGGCGAGCGCCCCCGGCTGGCGCGAATATGTGAAGGATTTTTTCGATCGGGAGGTGTTTCCGGGAGAAAAAATCCGCAAGGCCACCGACGCGATGCGTGACGAGCAGGTGGAAGGCGAGGCCGCGGACCCAAATCCCGGCCGCGCGGAATCGGGCGAAGCGCCCCGCCAGACCCGGCGATAGGCGCGCCCCACCGCTTCCACCGGCGGAAAGCCCGGACCCCGGCGCCCGAAAGAGACCGGCCGGCCCGTCCCCTGCCCCGATTTCCTGACGCGATCGCCTCGCGGGCGGCCTGCCGCGTACTTGTGCGGGGCGGGATTTTCGCGTCATTTGTCGCATGCCAGTCATCCGCCAGATGCTACAGGCCCGCGCGAACGCGGCGTTGTCCGGGCCGGGGCGAAAGACCCGGACCCGAACACGCGAGCACCGAAAACCGCTGGAAAAACCTCCTCTCTTGACGCCTTTCGACGCAAATGCCGTGGACGGGGAGCCACGGCTTCCGGCTGCGCAAGCTCCCGGAACGACGGCTCGTGTCCGCCGGGACACGGCACGCTCTGGCACACGATCCACCGGCCGCGCGCAGGATGCTCCTGGGCCGGCCATTCTCAAATCCGCTTGGAAGCCGGGCTGCGAATGGTCTCTTTGGCGCTGAACTCCGTCACCAAGAGCTGGGCCGGGACGACCGCCGTCGACGATGTCAGCTTCTCGGTGGAGCCCGGCAAGCTCGTCGCGCTGCTCGGCCCCTCCGGCTGCGGGAAGTCGACCACCTTGCGCCTCATCGCCGGGCTGGAGGAGACGACCGAGGGCGCCATCCTGATCGGCGGGCGCGACGTGACGCGGGCCCAGCCCTCGCAGCGCGGCATCGCGATGGTCTTCCAGAACTACGCGCTGTTTCCCCATCTCTCGGTGGCGGAAAACATCGTCTTCGGGCTCAAGGTGCGCAAGGTCGGGCGCGCCGACCGCGACGCCCGCCTCGCCCGCGCCGCCGGGATCCTCGGCCTGTCGGCTCTCCTCGAGCGCAAGCCCTCCCAGCTTTCGGGCGGACAGCAGCAGCGCGTCGCGCTCGGCCGCGCCATCGTCGCCGAGGCGCCGGTCTGCCTGATGGACGAGCCGCTCTCCAATCTCGACGCGCAGCTGCGCGTCGAGATGCGCCGCGAGATCCGCGAATTGCAGCAGCGGCTCGGCATCACCATGGTCTATGTCACCCACGACCAGGTCGAGGCCATGACCATGGCCGACCAGGTCGTGCTGATGCGGCGCGGCCGCATCGAGCAGGACGCCCCGCCCGACGAACTCTACGAAAACCCGGCGAGCATCTTCGTCGCCCGCTTCGTCGGCACCCCGCCCATGAACGTCGTGCCGCTGCCGGAGATCCTGGCGGCCGGCGGGCGGGAGCTGGTCGCGCCTCCGGCCGGTTCCGATCCCGCCGCGCTCGCCGTCGGCATCCGTCCGGAATTGACCGGACTCGGCGAGAGCGGCATCGCGGCCGACGTGGTCGCCGTCGAATATCTCGGCTCCGACACCCTCGTCGATGCCCGCATCGGGACGCATCCCTTCATCGTCCGCCTGCCGGGCAAGGCCCGCGTCAAGGCCGGCGAGCGCATTCACGTGACCTTGTCGCCCTCGGCGCTGCACTGGTTCGACCAGGCATCCGAGCGCAAGGTGGCCGGGACTTAGAGGTTGTCATGGACCCGGGCACAAGGGTCGGGCGCGAGCCGTCTCAACAGGGAGCGAATGCAATGGACAGGCGTGAATTTCTGGGTGGGGCCACGGCGCTCGCGGGCTCGCTCGCGATGCCGGGCATCGCGCGCGCGCAGACGGCCGAGATCTCCTTCCTCTATCCGGTCGCGGTCGGCGGGCCGATCACCAAGCTGGTCGACGCCTTCGCCGCCGGCTTCGAGAAGGAGAACCCCTCGATCCGCATCAAGCCTGTCTATGCGGGCACCTACCAGGAAAGCATCGTCAAGGCGCTGACCGCGCATAAGAGCGGCACGCCGCCCCAGCTCTCGGTGCTGCTCTCGACCGACATGTTCACGCTGATCGACGAGGAGGCGGTCATCCCCTTCGACGGCTTCATCAGGAGCGACGACGATAAGAAGTGGCTCGGCAGCTTCTTCCCGGCCTTCATGAAGAACAGCCAGACCGGCGGCCAGACCTGGGGCATCCCGTTCCAGCGCTCGACCGTGGTGCTCTACTGGAACAAGGAGCTGTTCAAGGAGGCCGGGCTCGATCCCGACACGCCGCCCAAGACCTGGGACGAGCAGGTCGCCTTCGCGCAGAAGCTGACGCAGCGCGACGCCTCCGGCAACGTCTCCCGGTGGGGCATCCAGATCCCCTCCTCGGGCTTCCCCTACTGGCTGTTCCAGGGGCTTTCGACGCAGGCCGGCGCCATCCTCGCCAATGCCGAGGGCAACAAGACCGATTTCGCCGCCCCCGGCGTGGTCGAGGCGCTGCAATACTGGGTCGACCTCTCGCAGAAATACAAGGTGCACCCGCCCGGCATCGTCGAATGGGGCACGACGCCGCGCGACTTCTTCGAGCGCAAGGTGGCGATGATGTGGACCACCACCGGCAACCTCACGAATGTCCGCGCCAATGCGAAATTCCCCTTCGGCGTCGGGCTCCTCCCCGCCGGCCGCCGCCCCGGCAGCCCGACCGGCGGGGGCAAATTTTACCTCTCGCAAAAAGGCCAAGCCGGCCGAGCAGGAGGCCGCCTTCAAGTTCGTGCGCTGGCTCACCACGCCCGAGCGCGCCGCGCAATGGAGCATCGATACCGGCTATGTCGCGGTGACCCCGGCCTCCTACGAGACCCCGGCGATGAAGACATACGTCGCCGACTTTCCGCAGGCGCTGGTGGCGCGCGACCAGCTTCCGCATGCGGTGGCGGAGCTGTCCACCCACGAGAACCAGCGCGTGACCAAGGCGCTCAACGACGCGCTCCAGGCCGTCCTGACCGGCAGCAAGACGCCGCAGCCGGCCCTGGCGGCGGCGCAGGCCGAGGCGGACCGCATCCTCAAGCCCTATCGCTGAGCCATGAACCAGCGCACGACCGCCACGATCCATGGCTGGCTGCTCCTCCTGCCGGCCATGGCCTGCCTCGTCCTGTTCACGCACTGGCCGGCGCTCGCGAGCTTCATCGAGAGCTTCTACTCGACGCCGAAGGCGCGCCGCCCGGCGCGCTTCGTCGGCCTCGAGAACTACCAGCAGCTCCTCGCCGACCCGATCTTCTGGAAGGCGATGAGCAACAATCTCTGGTTCGCGCTCGGCACGATCCCGTGCTCGATCGCGCTCGCGCTGCTGATGGCGGTCTGGGTCAACGACCGCATCGTCGGGCGCACCTGGGTGCGGATGGCCTATTTCACCCCGACGATCCTGCCGATGATCGCGGTCGCCAATATCTGGCTGTTCTTCTTCACGCCGCAATACGGGCTGCTCGAGCAGATCATCGCCTTCTTCGGCGGGCGCCCCACCAACTGGCTCGGCTCGCAGGACACCGCCCTCTACGCGGTCACCGTCGTCGCGATCTGGAAGGAGGCCGGCTTCTTCATGATCTTCTACCTGGCGGCCTTGCAGGCTTTGTCACCGAGCCTCGGCGAGGCGGCGGCGATCGAGGGGGCTTCGCGCTGGACCTATTTCCGGCGCATCCAGTTCCCGCTTCTGATGCCGACGACGCTCTTCGTGCTGATCAACGCGGTCATCAACGCCTTCCGCATGGTCGACCACATCTTCGTGATGACGCGCGGCGGGCCGGACAACGCCACCACGCTGCTTCTCTACTACATCTACCAGATCGGCTTCAGCTTCTGGGACACGGCCTATGCCGCGGCGCTGACCTGCGTGCTGCTGGTGCTGCTCGCGCTGGTCGCCTTCGTCCAATACGGCTGGCTCGAGCGCAGGACGCATTATCAATGAGCGCCGCCGCCCCAGGAAAAGCGGCGAAGCCGCAGGCCGGCGCGATCTCGCGGGCCGATCCCTATGCGCCCAAGGGGTTCTCGCTGACGCTGGAATCCTTCGGCGCCATCCTGCTCGCTTTGATCTGGGTGCTGCCGCTGGCCTATGCCGTCTGGGCGGCCTTCCACCCGGCCGAATACACGACGCGCTTCGTCCTCTCGGCGCCCCTGACCTTCGAGAACTTCGCCCGCGCCTGGGTGGCGGCGCCCTTTCCGCGCTATTTCCTCAACACCTTCGTGCTCGTCACGCTGATCCTGTGCTGCCAGCTGGTGCTCGGCACGCTCGCCGCCTATGCGCTGGCGCGGCAGGATTTCTGGGGCCGCGACGTCGCCTTCGTGCTGATCCTGGCCCAGCTCATGATCATGCCGGACGCGCTGATCGTGGAGAACTACCGCACCCTCGCCCGGCTCGACCTGATCGACACGATCACCGCGATCGCCCTGCCCTATGTCGCCTCCGCCTTCGGCATCTTCCTCCTGCGGCAGACCTTCAAGACGGTGCCGAAGGAACTCGACGACGCCGCCCGCGTCGAAGGAGCGAGCCCGCTCCAGGTGCTGCTGCGGGTCTATGTGCCGCTCGCCAGGCCGACCTACCTCGCCTACGGGCTGGTCTCGGTCAGCTATCACTGGAACAACTTCCTGTGGCCGCTGCTCGTGACCAACTCGGTCGAATCGCGGCCGCTCACCGTCGGCCTCCAGGTCTTTTCCTCGACCGACCAGGGCATCGACTGGTCAGTGATCTGCGCGGCGACGCTGATGACCTCCGCGCCGCTGCTCGTGGGCTTCCTCCTGTTCCAGCGCCAGTTCGTGCAGAGCTTCATGCGGGCCGGCATCAAGTGACGCCGCGGGGCGCGCGATGAAGCTGATCACCTGGAACATCCAGTGGGCGCGCGGCATGGACGGGCGGGTCGATCCGCGCCGCATCCTCGCCCATGCGCGCGAGATGGCGGATTTCGACGTGCTCTGCCTCCAGGAGGTCGCCGCCAACTTCCCCGATCTCGACGGCAACGACGCGACCGACCAGTTCGCGCTCTTCGCCACGCTGCTGCCGGGCTTCACCGCGATCGAGGGGATCGGCGTGGATGTCGAGGACGGCCGGGGCGGGCGCAAGCGCTTCGGCAACCTGCTCCTGACGCGCTATCCCGTGGCGCAGGCCTTGCGCCATCTCCTGCCCTGGGAGGCGGCGCGGACGCGCAACATGCCGCGCATCCTGATCGAGGCGGTGGCGCACACGCCCTTCGGCCCGGTGCGGCTGATGACGACGCATCTGGAATATTCCTCGGCCGCCCTGCGCGCCGCCCAGGTCGAGGGCATCCGCGAGGCCCACCGGATGGCGGCTTCTCGTAGCCGACTGCCGCGCCAGCCCGGCCCGCATACCTACGCGCCGACGCCCGACACCGCGAGCGCCGTCCTGACCGGCGATTTCAACATGCGCCCTGACGATCCCGCCCTGGCGCGGCTGCTGGCGCCCTTCGACGACGGCACCCCGGCCTTTTGCGATCTCTGGCCGATACTGAGGGGCGCGGAACCCCACCCGTCCACCGCCTTCATCATCGACCAGACCTACGGCCCGCCGGGCTGCCTCGACTATGTGCTGGCGACGCCCGACCTCGCGGCGCGGGCGCGGCGGATCGCCTGCGACATCGACAGCCGCGCCTCCGACCACCAGCCGGTCCTGGTGGAGTTCGAGCCGGATTAGGGAAATACAGTCGACCTGTCGGATTTCGTATCAGTGGCTCGCCTTGGCGGCGTCCTGGCGTCGCGCGGCGGCAACGAGATTGGCCACTGCGCAGGAGGCAAGCCGCGCCTCGAGCGAATCCGCCCGGCTCGTCAGGATGATCGGGACCCGCGCGCCCAGCACGATGCCGGCGCTGTCGGCGCCCGCCAGGAAGGACAGGCTCTTGGCGAGCATGTTGCCGGCTTCGAGATCGGGCACGACGAGCACATTCGCCCGCCCGGCCACGGGCGAGACGATCTTCTTGATTTCGGCGGCTTCCGGGCTGATGGCGTTGTCGAGCGCCAGCGGGCCATCGAGAATGCCGCCGGTGATCTGTCCGCGATCGGCCATCTTGCAGAGCGCGGCCGCCTCCAGGGTGGAGGACACGTCCGGGTTGACGGTCTCCATGGCCGAGAGAATCGCGACGCGCACCTCGTCGAGGCCGAGCGCATGGGCGAGGTCGATCGCGTTCTGGACGATGTCGACCTTGTCCCTGAGCGTCGGGGCGATGTTCACGGCCGCGTCGGTGATGATCAGCGCATCGGGATGCGAGGGCACGTCCATGATGAAGCAATGGCTGATCCGCCGCTCCGTCCGAATGCCGCCTTCGCGCGAGACGACCGCGCCCATCAGCTCGTCGGTGTGCAGGCTGCCCTTCATGATGGCTTCCGCCCCGCCCTGCTTCACGACCTCGACCGCTTTGCGCGCCGAATCATGGCTATGGGCGGAATCGACCATCTCGAACCGGGAAATGTCGATGCCGTGCGCCGTGGCGATATCCCTGATGCGCGCCTGGGGGCCGACGAGCACGGGCTCGATCAGGCCGAGCCGCGCGGCCTCGACGGCGCCTTCCAGGGAAACGTCGTCGCAAGGGTGGGCCACGGCGACGCGGATGATGCCGGCGGCAGCCGCCTTCTCGATCAGGAGATGGTATTTGTCGTGTCCCTCGACCCGAGTGGCGGCCTTCATCACGTTCTCCTGCGGGCGGGCGCCGGGCTCCCCTCGGCGCAGGAGACATTCCCGATTTTCATGCCCCGGTTCCCGGCACTTCTTCCTGCTGCCGATATGCGGAATCGCGCCGATCCGCGAGGCTCTATTCGCATAACGTGACGCTTCGACGAAGCGCAATATTTCCGAAAGCGCCGGGGCCGGCAGGCATTACAGCCCGGCCAAAGCAACGATAGCCTGCATCACGACCTGTAATCCGGCTCCTCGCGGTCGAGCGTTCTGCGCAGGCTCGCGAGGTGCAGCCTCGCCGATTCCGCGTCGCCCTCGCGCATCTGCCGGGCCGTCGCTTCGGCGATCTCGCGCGAGACCGGGACGATCTCCCGGCCGGTCGAGAGTGCGAGGCACTGAACCTCGCAGGCGCGCTCGAGATAATAGAGGTCGTCCCAGGCTTCGGCGATCGTGCGGCCGAGCACCATGACGCCATGATGCTTCATGAAGACGATATCGGCATCGCCAACGGACGCGGCGATGCGGTCGCCCTCGCGCTCGTCGAGGGCGAGGCCGTTATAGTCGTTGTCGACGACGGTGCGGCCGTAGAACTTGAGCGCCGTCTGCCCGGCGAAGACGAGCGGGTCGCCCTCCACCATCGTCAGCGCCGTGGCATAGGGCATGTGGGTGTGGAAGGCGGCGCGGGCGCGCGGCACGTTCCCGTGCAGCCGGGCATGGATGTAGAAGGCCGTCGCCTCCGGCTCCCCCTCGCCCTGCACGACGTTGCCGTGGAAATCGCAGATGAGGAGCTTCGAGGCCGTCACCTCGCGGAAGGCGTAGCCGTAGGGATTGACCAGGAACAGGTCGTCGTGGCCCGGCACCATCGCGGAGAAATGGTTGCAGATGCCCTCGTGCATGCCGAGGCGGTCCGCGAAGCGGAAACAGGCGGCGAGATCGGCGCGGGCCTGCATGACCTCGTCGCTGTCGAGGGCGGGACGGTTCAGGCGATCGGCCGGGACGGAGGCTGCGGGGAGCGGATCGCGGTTGAGGGAATGGGCCATGATCGCCTTCAGGCTGCGGGGAGGGAAAGCTCGGGCGGCGTCCAGCGGCCTTTCGGCGCGCCGTTCGTCAGGTAGGAGAGCACCATGTCGACGATCATCACCTTGTGCCGGGCGAGGTTCTCGGGGGCCTTGAGGTCGCGCTCGAAGAGAAGCGACAGCGTGAAGCGGTTCGACAGGTAGAAATAGCAGAGCGCCGACATCGAGATATAGAACTCGGTGACGTCCACCTTCGGCCGGAACACGCCCTGCCGCTCGCCCTCGTCGAGGATCGTGCGGATGGTGTCGGAAAGCCGGTTGTAGAGAGCCCGGATGATCGGCGATTTCGAGATGTGCCGGCCGCGATGCAGGTTCTCCGTGTTCAGCATCACGATGATGTCGGGCTCGTCGACGAAGACCTGGAAGGTGCTCTCGCAGAGCCGGCGCATGGCCTCGAGGGGATCGAGGCCGGCGAGCGGCACGTCGCCCTGGCGGCGGCGCAGGGTCTCGTAGGTCCGCTCCAGCACGCGGATATAGAGTTCCTCCTTCGAGCCGAAGTGATGGTAGAGGAGGTTCTTCGAGACCCTCGCGCGTGTCGTAATCGCGTCGACGCGCGCGCCGTCATAGCCTCGGCGCGCGAATTCGGCCTGGGCGGCCAGGAGGATGCGCTCCTGGGTCTGGATCGAATCGCGCTTGCGCGGCTGCTCTTTCACGGCGGGCCTTGGTTGCGTCGGCGGGCCCGCGAGCATCGCGGGCCTCACGCCGCTTTAGCCTGCCGCCGCGGCGCGACGAAAGGCGCGCAGCGCTCGACCGCGATCCGCGTCGTCTCCGCGCCGTCGCGCAGCCACCAGTCGAGCTTCGAGAAGATCTCGATCTCGAAGGGGCCGTCATAGCCGATGCGGTCGAGGACGGAGCGATAGAAGGCGATGTCGATGACGCCGTCTCCGACCATGCCGCGATCCTGATAGACGTCGCGGGTCGGGACCAGCCAGTCGCAGAGATGGAAGGTCAGGATCCGCTCGGGACCCGCCCTTTCGAGGCCCGCGGCGAAATCCGGGTCCCACCAGCAATGATAGACGTCGGCCACGATGCCGGTGCCTTCGCCCAGCGTCTCGCAGAGGGCGAGGCAATGGGCGAAGGTCGAGAGGCAGGAACGATCGGCCGCATACATCGGATGCAGCGGCTCGAGGCCCAAAGCCACGCCGGCCGCACGGGCATGGGGCAGCAGCTCGGCCAGCGCCTCGGCGACGCGCCGGCGCGCGGCGCCGAGGTCGCGCTCGCCCGTGGCGAGGCCGCCCGGCACGACGACAAGAGTCTTCGCGCCGATCTCGGCCGCCATGTCGAGCCGGCGGCGGTTCTCGTCGAGCGCCGCCCGGTAGGAGACGGGATCGGCGAGATTCACCCAGGCCGTGGTGCAGAGGCAGGGCACGAAGAGTCCCGCCTCGCGCGCCATCCGCCCGGCCGCCGCCGCCCCGATCTCGTCCACGTACTGGACCCAGGCGCCGATGCCGCGGACGCCCGCCCGCGCATAGCCGTCGACCGCCTGTGCGAAGGTCCAGTCGCGCGTCGTGATCTGGTTGACCGCGAAGCGCGACAAATCGGGGCCGGAGGCGCTCATGCCGCGCTCCTAGCATCCGCGCCGCGCAGGCCGGCGGTCGCTTCGGCATCCACCGCGCCATCGCGGATGACGACGCCGAAGCCCTCGCGGGCGAAGCTTTCGGTCACCTTGCCGTCGATCACGTCCGCCAGCACGCGGGCCGGATCGCGTTCGAAGGGCTCCCCGTAGCCGCCGCTGCCGGCCTGCTCGTGGCGGATCACGTCTCCCTTGTGGACCGTCCGCGTCACCTTGCTCGCCAGCACCTCGACTGCGCCGGTCCCAGCATCCGTGAAGATGTTGCGGGAGGGCAGGCCCGGCCCGCCCCCGAAGAGGCCATAGGGCCGCGTGGCGTAGCGGTCGGTGCGCAGTTGCATCACCGCCTCGTCGGCGAGGAGGCGGTACTGGCGCACGATTCCGAGGCCGCCCCGGTTGCGCCCGGCTCCCCCCGAATCCGGCCGCAGGGCGTATTCCTCGATCATGAGCGGATAGGTCGCCTCCATGATCTCGACCGGCATGTTGGACATGTTCTGCGAGGGATTGGTGATCGCGTCGATCCCGTCCTTGGCCGAGCGGGCGCCGAGCGCCCCGTTGATCATGTCGACGACGATGAAGGGCTCGCGGGTCTCCTTGTCGTAGCCGCCGAGGCAGACGACCGAATTGCCCCCCTCCCCCGCGGCCGAGACTCGCTCGGGCACGACCTGCGCGAGCGCGCCGAGCACCGTGTCCACGATGCGGTAGCCGGTGAGCGCGCGGGCTGCGACGGGAGCCGGGAAGTTCGGGTTCAAGAGCGAGCCCTTCGGCGCGCGGATGTCGATGCAGCGGTAGAGGCCGGCATTGTTCGGCACGTCGGTGTCGAGCGTGCAGCGCACCGCGAGATAGGTCGCGGACTTGACGAAGGAGAGCGTCGAGTTGATGGCGCCGCGCACCTGGGGCGAGGAGCCGTCGAAATCGACGACGAGCCCGTCGCCCTTCACCGTCACCGCGACTCGAATCGGGATCGGCGCCTCGTCGAAGCCGTCGCCGTCGATATGGTCGGTGAAGCGGTAGGTTCCATCCGGCCAGGCCGCGAAGGCCCGGCGGCTGAGGCGCTCGCCGTAATCGAGGAATTCCTCGAGGAAAGCCTCCAACTGCTCGATGCCGTATTTCCCGACAAGGCGCAGCAATTCGCGCTCCCCGAGGGCGCAGGTCGCGAGCTGCGCGTCGAGATCGCCGATGACGAGGTCGGGCAGGCGCACATTCTTCGCGATGATGTCGAAGAGCGTCTTGTTGCGCACGCCCCTGTCAAAGAGCTTCAGCGGCGGGACGCGCAGGCCCTCCTGGAAGATTTCGGTCGAGTCGCTCGCATTCGAGCCGGGCACCCGGCCGCCGACGTCGCAATGATGGCAGATGACCACCGAGAAGCCGACATGGCGGGAATCCGCGAAGATCGGCTTGAACATGAAGATGTCCGGCAGATGCATGCCGCCGTCATAGGGATCGTTGAAGATGATCACGTCGCCGGGATGGAGGTTGCCGCCGTAATGGCGCAGCAGCGCCTCCATGGCATCGGGCACCGCGCCCAGATGCAGCGCGACCGTCTTCGCCTGGGCGAGGATGCGGCCCTTCGCGTCGCACATCGTAGTCGAATAATCGAGCACGTCGCGTACGATCGGCGAGCGGGCCGTGCGCATGACCGTATAGGCCATGTCGTCGACGATGGATTCGAGGGCGCTCTTCAGCACCGCGAAGGTGATCGGGTCGATCGGCTTCGTCATGGCAGGCTTTCCTCGGCGAGCGTGATGAGGAGGTTGCCGCGCGGATCGGTGACCGCGGTCGCGCCCGGCGGCACGAGCACGGTCGAATCCGCGCCCTGGAGAATGGCCGGCCCCTCGATCCGGCCGCGCAGGGCGGCGCGATCGTGGACCGGCGTGTCGATCCAGCCGCTTTCGGGCCCGAAATAGACCGCGCGCCGCTCGCACGGGCCGGATGCTGCGGGCGCATCGTCCTGCTCGTGCCGGAAATCGAGCTTGCCGGGCCGGATGCCCCGTCCGATCAGACGCAGGCTGACCGTCTCGATGACGTCGTCGGAGGCGTAGCTGTAGATCGCTCCATAGGCTGCGAGGAAGGCTTGGCGCAGGCTCGCCGCGTCGTCCGCCGCGCCGAAGGGCACCGCGAGCGACATCTCCTGGCCGCGGAAGCGCATGTC
>NZ_DAOLAJ010000010.1:0-57912 GCF_035325185.1 Enterovirga sp.
GTGAAACGGGGGAGGGGGACCATGCGAAGCATGGTGGAGGGGGCGCCCCGCGACATCCGCGAATGAGCGGAACGTTACGTCCCGCTCAGTTCCGTCACGTCCTCGAAGCTTCGCAGGCCGGGTTTCTGCGCGTTGACCAGCACCGCCATGTTGCCGGGCAGGTGCTGGTTCTTCCACATCTTGGTGTGCGCGAGCGGGATCTCCTTCCAGGGCAGGACCTCGCTCATGCAGGGATCGATGCGCCGGTCGAGGACGAAGCGGTTCGCCATGGTCGCCTGTTTGAGATGCGCGAAATGCGAGCCCTGGATGCGCTTCTGCCGCATCCAGACGTAGCGGGCGTCGAAGGTGATGTTGAAGCCGGAGGTGCCGGCGCAGAACACCACCATGCCGCCGCGCTTGGCGACGAGGCAGGAGACCGGGAAGGTCGCCTCGCCCGGGTGCTCGAAGACGATGTCGACGTCCTTCTTGCCGGTGATGTCCCAGATCGCCTTGCCGAACTTGCGGGCTTCCTTGGTCCATTCGGCATATTCCGGCGAGTTGACCTTCGGGAGCTGGCCCCAGCAGTTGAAGTCCTTGCGGTTGATGACGCCCTTGGCGCCGAGGCCGAGCACGTAGTCCTTCTTGGTCGGGTCCGAGATGACGCCGATGGCGTTGGCCCCGGCCGCCGCGCAGATCTGCACGCCGAAGACGCCGAGCCCGCCCGAGGCACCCCAGACGAGGACGTTCTGGCCCGGCTGGAGGCGGTGGCCCTGGTGGCCGTAGAGCATGCGGAAGGCGGTCGCGAGGGTCAGCGTGTAGCAGGCGCTCTCCTCCCAGGTGAGATGCTTCGGGCGCTCCAGGAGCTGGCGCGACTGCACCCGGCAGAACTGGCCGAAGGAGCCGTCCGGCGTCTCGTAGCCCCAGATGCGCTGGGACGGCGACAGCATCGGGTCGCCCCCGTTGCATTCCTCGTCGTCGCCGTCGTCCTGGTTGCAATGGACGACCACCTGGTCGCCGACCTTCCAGCGCTTCACCTTGGAGCCGACCGCCCAGACGATGCCGGAGGCGTCCGAGCCGGCCACGTGATAGGGCGCCTTGTGCACGTCGAAGGGGGAGATGGGCTCGCCGAGCCCGGCCCAGACGCCGTTATAGTTCACGCCAGCCGCCATCACGAGGAGCAGGACCTCGTCGTCGCCGATGGTCCAGGTGGGGACCACTTCGAGCTGCATCGACTGCTCCGGCGGCCCGTGCCGTTCCCGGCGGATGGCCCAGGCATGCATCTTCTCGGGGACATGGCCGAGGGGCGGAATCTCGCCGATCGCGTAGAGATCCTTCGGTTCGCTCGTCTTCGCCTTGCTGGACACTGGTCGATCCCCCGGGATTTGTCTTGGATGCGGCGATACCTAGCCTGTTTTCTCGCGATGCAGCAATGCGCCGAAAGATGACGGGCCGGACTTCCTTGTCACGCGCGTTTTCCGCTCGACCTTCCGGCTCCCGCAATGCACAATGGCATTGCCCCCATCCGACCGGAGCCCCTGATGGACCCCGTTCAGCGCGAGCGTGACAAGCCCTGGCTGTTCCGCACCTATGCCGGCCACTCGACGGCGGCGGAATCGAACGCCCTCTACCGCTCGAACCTCGCGCGGGGGCAGACGGGCCTGTCGGTCGCCTTCGACCTGCCGACCCAGACGGGCTACGACCCGGACCACGAGCTGGCGCGCGGGGAGGTCGGCAAGGTGGGCGTGTCGATCGCGCATCTGGGCGACATGCGGACCCTGTTCGACAAGATCCCGCTCGCCACTATGAACACCTCGATGACGATCAACGCGCCGGCGGCCTGGCTGCTTGCGCTCTACGTCGCGACGGCGGAGGAGCAGGGGGCCGACCGGCGCGTCCTCCAGGGCACGACGCAGAACGACATCATCAAGGAATATCTCTCGCGCGGCACCTACGTCTTCCCGCCCGCGCCCTCGATGCGGCTCATCAAGGACACGATTCTCTTCACGACGGCCGAGATGCCGAAGTGGAACCCGATGAACGTCTGCTCCTACCACCTCCAGGAGGCGGGAGCGACGCCGGTCCAGGAACTGGCCTTCGCCCTCGCGACGGCGGTCGCGGTGCTCGACACGGTGAAGGCGTCGGGCGAAGTGGACGAGAAGGTCTTCGCGGATGCGGTCTCGCGCATCTCGTTCTTCGTCAATGCGGGGCTGCGCTTCGTCACCGAGATCGCCAAGATGCGCGCCTTCAGCGAGCTGTGGGACGAGATCACGCGCGAGCGCTACGGGGTCGCCGACCCGAAGAAGCGCCTCTTCCGCTACGGCGTGCAGGTGAACTCGCTCGGCCTGACCGAGCAGCAGCCCGAAAACAACGTCCATCGCATCCTGATCGAGATGCTGGCCGTGACGCTCTCGAAGAAGGCCCGCGCCCGCGCCGTGCAGCTTCCGGCCTGGAACGAGGCGCTCGGCCTGCCGCGCTCCTGGGACCAGCAATGGTCGCTGCGCATGCAGCAGATCCTCGCCTACGAGACCGATCTCCTCGAGAATGACGACCTCTTCGACGGCTCGGTCGTGATGGAGAGGAAGGTCGAGGCGCTGAAGGACGCCGCGCGCGCGGAACTCGACCGGATCGGGCGCGAGGGCGGGGCGATCGCGGCGGTGGAATCGGGCAGCCTCAAGCGCGCCCTCGTGGAGTCCAACGCCCGGCGCATCTCCAAGGTCGAGACGGGCGAGCAGATCGTCGTCGGCGTGAACCGCTTCACCGAGGCGGAAGCCTCGCCGCTGACGGCGGGGGAGGGCATCTTCCTCTCCGTCCCCGAGACGGTCGAGATGGAGGCGGTGGCCCGGATCAAGGCGTGGCGCTCGGGGCGCGATTCGAAGGCGGTCGAGGCGGCCCTGTCCGATCTCGCCGCGGCCGCCCGCGAGGATCGCAACGTCATGCCCGCCTCGATCGCGGCCGCGAAGGCGGGCGTCACGACCGGCGAATGGGGCGAGACCCTGCGCGAGGTCTTCGGGCAGTACCGGGCGCCGACCGGCGTCACGATCGAGACCCTGACCGCGCCGGGTACCGAGGAGGTCCGCCTCATGGTGGCCGAGCTTGCGGACAAGCTGGAGGCGACGCCCCGCGTCCTGGTCGGCAAGCCCGGTCTCGATGGTCATTCCAACGGCGCCGAGCAGATCGCGCTCCGGGCCCGCGACGTCGGCATGGAGGTCACCTATGACGGCATCCGCCAAACGCCCTCCGAGATCGTCGCCAAGGCGCGCGCCACTGACACGCACCTGATCGGCCTCTCGATCCTGTCGGGCTCGCATGTGCCGCTGGTGCGCGAGGTGATGTCGCGCCTGCGCGTCGAGGGGCTCGACCACATCCCGGTCGTCGTCGGCGGCATCATCTCGGTCGAGGATGAGAACGTGCTGAAGCAGCTCGGCGTGACGGCCGTCTACACGCCGAAGGACTACGTGCTCGACGACATCATGAAAGGCATGGTCGGGGTGATCGACAGGTCGCTCGCGAGACGTCGCGAGGCCGTGCCCCCGGCCCGGCTGGAGGCGCCGATGCGCGCCGCGAGCAACGCGCGCTGAGGCTTGCCGCCGACTCCACCCTCCCCGCCGCTTCGTGGGAGGAGGGTGAGCCCGAGGAGACCTGCTTCATGCGATCGCTGCTTGTCCTGTCCGGCTTCGTGGCCGCATTCTGCCTCGCCGCCGCGACCCTCTCCCCGACTCCCGCGAGCGCGGGACCCGGCGTGGGCGGCGGCTACAAGGATCAGGTCAAGTCCGGGAAGAAGCGCAGGAAGTCGAGCGAGGCGGTCTCCGCCGTGGCCGCGGGCTGAGAAGCGCCCCTGTCGGCGAAGCATGGCTGCCGCGGATGCGTGCACGGTGACGCGGTCCCGCGGCTCCCCTATGGCTCGGACATGATCCAGCCGCTCTCCGCCGGGATTCTCGCCGCCGTCGTCGGCTTCGCCTCGACCTTCGCGGTCGTCCTGAAGGGACTCGAGACCGTCGGCGCGACGCAGGCGCAGGCGGCATCCGGGCTGCTCGCGGTGCTCGTCGTGAAGGGTGGCCTGGCGGTCTGGCTCGGCTGGCGCAGCCGCATCCCGATCTCGATCGCCTGGTCAACCCCCGGCGCTGCTCTCCTCGCGGCGAGTTCCCTGCCCGTGGGCGGCTTCTCCGTGGCCGTGGGCGCCTTCCTGACTTCCGCGGCGCTGATCGTGCTGGCCGGCATCTGGCGGCCCTTCGGCCGGGCGGTCGAGGCGATCCCCACAAGCCTCGCGGCGGCGATGCTGGCGGGCATTCTCTTCTCCCTCTGCACCGCGCCTGTCCGGGCCGCCGCCGCCCTGCCGGCGCTCGCCTTGCCGGTCATCTTCGCCTGGGCATTCGCGCTCCGCTTCGCGCGCCCCTATGCCGTGCCCCTGGCTGTCCTGCTGACGGCGATCGTGGTCGCCCTCGCGACGCCGCTCCCGCCCGGCGCGATGGCGAGCATCGCACCGCATCCGGTCTTCGTCGCCCCGGCCTTCTCCCTCGACGCCACGATCGGAATCGCGCTGCCGCTCTTCATCGTGACCATGGCCTCGCAGAACGTGCCGGGCCTCGCGGTGCTGGCCGCGAACGGCTACCGGCCGGCCGTGGGCGCCACCTTCGTCTGGACGGGCCTCGGCTCCGCGCTCGCCGCCCTGTTCGGGGCGCATGCGATGAACCTCGCCGCGATCACCGCCGCCCTCTGCGCGGGGCCGGAGGCGCATCCGAATCCCGCCCGGCGCTGGATCGCCTCGGTGGCCTGCGGGGCGACCTATATCCTGCTCGGCCTGACCGCGGCGGCGGCGGCGGCCTTCGTCGCGGCCTCGCCGCCGCTCCTCATCGAATCGGTGGCGGGCCTTGCGCTCCTGGGCAGCCTCGCGGGGGCGCTCCAGGGAGCCATGGCGCAGGAGCGGGACCGCATCCCGGCCATCGTCACCTTCGTGACCGCGGCCTCGGGAACCTCGTTCCTGGGCATCGGCGCGGCCTTCTGGGGCCTCGTCGCCGGCGGGGTCCTGCTCGCGATCCTGCGTTTCCCTGCAGCCGGCACGGTCCTTTCCAGTACCGGAACGAACCCCGGCACCCGGCCTTGACGCTCCGAGGGCCCGCCGCGGCCGGAAAACAGGAGCTTCCCTTGAGAAAATTCGTCTTTTCAGCCTTCGCAGCCGGCCTCCTCTTCACGGCGGTGCCCGTCCTGGCGGCTCCGACGGGGGCCGGGCCGATCGCGGCGCCGGCGAGCGGCATCGAGACGATCCGCCATGTCCGCCATCATCACGCCCGGCATTATGATCGGCATCACCGCCGGTCCTATCGGCACGGAAGGCGCTATCACGCGGCGCCGCGGCGCGCCTACGCTCCCTCCCAAGCGGGCAATGCCCGCAACCCGGAGCGGCCCGTCTACCAGCAGAACCAAGGGCAGACCACGGGTGGCCCGCGCTACTGATCCTCAGGCATGCGTAGCGCGGAGCGCTTGGTCGAGGTCGCGATAGAGATCTTCGGCGCTCTCGATCCCGGTCGAGAGGCGCAGCAGGTCTGGGGGGCAGGGCGTGTCCGGTCCCTCGATCGAGGCCCGGTGCTCGATGAGGCTTTCGACTCCTCCGAGCGAGGTGGCGCGCTTCCACAGCCCGACGCGGGCGGCGGTGCCGATCGCCGCCGCCTCGCCGCCCCGGACCTGGACCGAGAGCATGAAGCCGAAGCCGTTCTCCATCTGGCGCGCGGCGACGGCGTGGCCCGGATGCTGGGGCAGGCCCGGATAGAGCACGCGCACGACGTCGGGATGGCGCGAGAGACGCTCGGCGAGGTCTTGCGCGGCTCGGGCCTGGGCGGGCGCGCGCACGTAGAGCGTCTTCAGGCCGCGCTGGAGCAGATAGGCTTCGAAGGGCCCGATGATCCCGCCCTGGCCCGAGCGGATGGTGAGGAGGCGTTGCCAGAACTCGTCCACTTTCGCGCCCGCGAGGACGCCCCCGATCACGTCCGAATGGCCGTTCAGGATCTTGGTGGCCGAATGCATCACGATGTCGGCCCCGAGCGCGAGGGGCCGCGTATGGTAGGGGGAGGCGCAGGTCGAATCGACCGCGAGGCGGGCGCCCGCGCGATGGGCGATTCCGGCCCCCGCGGCGATGTCCGTGATCGTCCAGAGGGGGTTCGAGGGCGTCTCCAGCCAGACGAGCTTCGTGCGGCCCGGCCTGACGGCGGCTTCGAGCCGGTCGAGCCGGTCCGTCTCGACGAAATCGACCTCGAGCCCGCGCCGCTTTCCCTCCGTCAGGAGCCATTTGCGGAGCGCCCAGTACATCACCGCCGGGGCGACCAGATGGTCGCCGGGATCGAGCGCCAGGAAGCAGGCTGTCGCGGCCGCCGTCCCCGAGGCGAAGAGCAGCGCGCCGGCCGGCGCCTCCTCCAAGGCCGCGATGACCGCCTCGGTGTCGCGCACGGTCGCATTGTCGGGGCGGCCGTAGACGTAGCCGGAGGAATAGGCGTTGTCCGGGTCACGCAGATAGGTGGTGGCGAGATGGAGGGGTGGCACGACCGCCTTCGTGACCGGGTCCGTGCGCCCCAGCGCCTGGGCGGCGAGGGTCGCCTTGGAAAGGCCCGCCGTGGAACTCTCGCTCATGTCCCGATCCGTCAGAAGGAAATTTCGAGGGCGCGCCGGACCGCCGCGCGCAACTCGGCGAGCGAGAAGGGCTTCGTCAGCACGTCGGTCACGACCGCTTCGAGGTCCTTGGCGCGCTCGCGCTGCTCGGCATAGCCGGTCATCAGCACGATGGTGAGGCCGGGATGGTCGCGCTTGGCGGCGAGCGCGAGGGCGATCCCGTCCATGATCGGCATGCGGATATCGGTGAGCATCAGCTCGAAGGCGCCGCCGGCCTCGCTCAGCCGGTCGAGCGCATCCGCGCCGTCGATGGCCGTCGTCACGCCGTGTCCGTCGAGTTCGAGGCCGCGCTTGAGGAAGCCCCGCACGGGCTCCTCGTCGTCGACCAGCAGGATACGCGCCATCAGGAATTGCGATCGAAGAGGTCGGGTTCCGAATCGCCGTGCGCCACCACGCCGACGAAGGGAAGCTGCCGGTAATTATGCGCCACATCCATCCCGTATCCTACCACGAACAGGTCCGGGCAGGGAAAGCCGACGAAATCGGCCTGGATCGAGACGGCGCGCTTGTTGGCCTTCTCCAGCAGGACGACGACGAAGACGCGCCGCGCGCCGCGCGCCATGAGAAGATCCTTGGCGAAGGACAGGGTGCGGCCCGATTCGAGGATGTCGTCGACGAGCAGCACGTCGCGGCCGGCGACGCTGCTCTCGATGTCGCGCAGGATCGCGACCGAGCCGCGCGAGACCGTCCCGGTGCCGTAGCTCGACAGATGGATGAACTCCACCTGCGGGCTGGCATGCTGGCGGTGCAGCGCCCGGAGGAGATCCGCCGCGAACATGAAGGAGCCCTTGAGCACGGCGACGACGAGCAGGTCGGGGGCGGTGGCGGCGACGATGGCCTTGGCGAGTTCCTCGTTGCGGCGCGCGATCGCGGCCTCGTCGAAGAGGGTGCGGACGTGGAGGGATCGATCCATGGCGCGAAACTGGCAGAAGCGTCGCGTAACGCAACCCTGCGCGGCGCCTGTCCAAAGCTCCCTCAACGGCTGGCCGAGCGGATCGCCTTGTCCTCGCGGAACATGACCTCGACCTTCCGGGCCGCGGTCGGCGGCGCCGTCAGCCGGAGACGGAAGGGCGCCGTCTCGCCGGCCTTCAGCTTGCCCTCGGCCGCCTGGGCGGACCATTTGTAGAGCGTCTCGCCGCCCTCGCCCGTGAGGGCGATCTGGAGCCAGGGGACGCTGCGGGCGAGGCGGCCGTCATTGACGATCTCGCCCGTGACTTCGAGGATCGGCGTCGTGTTCTCCAGCGTCAGGGTGGAGCGCACCTGCGCGAAGCTGAGCCCGACGAGGTTCACCGGCAGGCCGATGCCGCGATAGAGCGAGGCGGTGCCCGGCATCGCCGCGACGACGCTCTCGCGGAAGGCGAGGAGCGCCGGCGGCCCGGCGCAGATCGCCGCGAGCGCGGCGGCGCGCGCGAGCGTTCCGGGCCAGCGCCGCCGCGCCGTCCCGTGCGGGCGGCTTTCCGGCCTGCGCCGGGGAGGGGGCGTCCCGATCTTCGGCGCGGAGGGCGGCGGGGCCGGGCGGGTCTCGATCTCGATGGCGCCGGCTTCCGCCCCGCTTTCGGGGCCCGGAGGCCGGTCGAGGGAGGATTCCTCCCCGGGCGAGGCGATGAACCAGCTTTCCCGGCAGGATGCGCAGCGTACCTTACGGCCGGCCGCGCCGATTCGCCCGGCCGGGAGGTCGTAGGTGCTCGAGCAGGACGGACAGGTGATCAGCATGAGGCATTCGGCTCCCGGCGCCCATCGGAAGCCTTGGCGAGTTATGGTTAAGTCGCCGTGAATGATGTTCACTCAACCCCGCCGGTGGTCGAGCTGGAGGGGGTCGGGTTCCAGTACGGCGAAGGCGCTCCGATCCTCTCCGAGGTCTCGGTGTCGCTCGATCCGGGATCCTTTCATTTCCTGTCCGGTCCCTCGGGAGCGGGCAAGACCACGCTGATCCGCCTCGTTCTCCTCGCGGTGAAGCCGACGCGCGGCCGGCTGAGGCTCTTCGGCGAGGAGACCGATTCGCTCGGGGGCGGCGCGCTGACGCGGCTGCGCCGCCGCATGGGGGTCGTGTTCCAGGATTTCCGGCTTCTCGACCACCTGACCACCTACCAGAACGTGGCGCTGCCGCTGGTCGTGCAGGGCTACGAGGAGGCGAGCTTCCGCGGCGAGGTCGTCGAATTGCTGCAATGGGTGGGGCTCGGCGATCGCGTCGGCGTCTATCCGCCGACGCTTTCGGGAGGGGAGAAGCAGCGGGCGGCGATCGCGCGCGCGCTCATCGCGCGTCCCGAGCTGATCCTGGCCGACGAGCCGACGGGCAATGTCGACCCGCCCCTCGCGCGGCGCCTGCTGCATCTCTTCGTCGAGCTGAACCGCCTCGGCACCTCGGTCGTGCTCGCGACGCACGACGTCGCGCTGATGGACCAGGTCGATGCGGGCCGCCTCATCCTCCTCGACGGCCGTCTCTACCGCGATCCATGAGCCCGGTTCTTCCCCCCCGTCCCCCGCCCGACGCCCTGGCGCCGCTCGGCGCGCGCTTTCCGATCGTGCCGCGCGGCGCCGGCGGCGGGGCGCTGGTCGCGGTGATCGCCGCGCTCGCCTTCCTCGCCGCGCTCGCGGCGGGCACGGCCGCGCTCGTCGCGACCGGCTCGGCGCAATGGCGGGCGGCGCTCCTCGGCGAGGCGACCGTCCAGATCCGCCCGATCGGCGGACGAGACATGGAGGCCGATGTCGAGCGGGCCACGGCTCTCGCCCGGGCGACGCCGGGGATCCTGTCCGCCGAGCCCCTGTCCCGGGCCGATGCCGAGCGCCTGCTGGAGCCCTGGCTCGGCGCCGGCCTCGACCTTTCCGAACTGCCGGTGCCGCGCCTCGTGATCCTCAAGCTGGATCCCGAGGCGCGGCCGGATTTGCCCCGCCTCGCCTTGCGCCTGAAGATCGACGTGCCGGGTGCTTCCCTCGACGATCACGCCGCTTGGCTCGCGCGGCTGTCGCAGGTGACGGCCAGCATCGTCGTCCTCGCGCTTCTCGCCGTCGCGCTCGTGCTCGCGGCCTCGGCCGGCGCGATCGCCTTCGCGACGCGTGGCGCCCTTGCCGGCCATCGCGATGTGATCGAAGTGCTGCATTTCGTCGGGGCCGAGCCCGGCTTCGTCGCACGCCTTTATGCGTGGCGTTATGCGCGGATCGGGCTGGCCGGGGGCCTCGTCGGCTCTCTCGCGGCGGCGCTGCTCCTCGCCCTCGCCGTCCGCTTCTCCCTCGGCTCGGCGGGGGAGGGGGCGCTCGGCGAGGCCGATGCGCTGGCCGGCGCCCTGTCGATGGGGCCCGCGACCTATGCGGCCATCGCCGTGATCGCGCTGGCGGATGGGGCCGTCGCGGGCTTCGTGACGGCGCTCACGGTGAAACGCTTTCTCAAGACGGCAGGCTGACCTTGGCGCCCCGTGCCTTTCCGGCGCCTGATTCGCGTGTAAGCTGACGCTCATGAATTCGGGCCACGAGCTACAATGCTCGCCGGCCGGCCAGGAGGGGTCCTCGTCCGGCCGGCGCCGGCGCGTCGGCGTGGTCCTCGCGACGGCCGCCGCCGCGGCCTGCATGCTCTTTCTTTTCGGTTTCGGCGCCTTCCTCCTGTCGCTCGACCGCAAGGAGAGGGATCCCGCGGTCGTCGCGGACGCGATCGTGGCGCTGACGGGCGGGCAGGGGCGCGTCGAGGATGCGCTCGAATTGCTGGCCAAGGGCTACGGACAGCGCCTTCTGATCACCGGCGTCAATGAGCGGACGAGCCTCGAGGCCATCAAGCGGCTGAGCCCGACCTTGCGTGATCTCGTCGAATGCTGCGTCGATCTCGACTACCGGGCCCGCAACACGGTGGGCAATGCGGCGGAGATCAGCCGCTGGGCCCAGGCGAGGGGCTTCCGGTCCCTGATCGTGGTGACCTCGAACTACCACCTGCCGCGCACGCTCGCCGAACTCGACGAGGCCCTCCCGAGCGTCGTCAAGATTCCCTATGCCGTGATCGCAAGCAGGTCCGGCGAGGATTGGGAGACGCGGCTCGCGCGGGGCCGCGTGATCCTGTCCGAATATGTGAAGTTCCTCGCAGTCTCGGTGCGGACGCGGCTCGCGGGCTGGTTCGTGTCAGGCTGGGAATCGGCGAGGATGCGCCGCGACGGGGCGGCGGTGGCGGAGCGGCGGCGCGCAGGCTAAACCGCTTTCGCCTCCCTCCAGCCTCGCATCGTCAATGGTCGCCTTCCGCTCGCATCTCTTCAACGCGCTCTTCTATCTGAATCTGGTTCTCTGGCTGATCCCGGCCATCGTGACCTTCGTCCTGCCGCGCAAGGCCATCATCCGCTATGCCCAGGCATGGGGGCGGTTCAGCCTGTGGCTGCTGCGCCTGGTGGTCGGCACCCGGGTCGAGCTGCGCGGGCTCGACCGCATTCCGCCCGGCGGCCTTCTGATCGCCTCCAAGCACCAGTCGTTCCTGGAAACCTTCACGCTCGTCTTCCTGGTCGACGATCCGGTCTTCATCCTCAAGCGCGAGCTGCAATGGATTCCCATCTTCGGCTGGCTGACGGTGAAGGCGGGGATGATTCCCGTCCGCCGCGGCGGCGCGACCGCCTTCGCCGACATGAACCGCCGGGCCCGCGAGGAGGCTCGCCACGGGCGGCAGTTCATCATCTTCCCGGAAGGGACGCGCCGGGCGCCGGGCGCCCCCCCCGACTACAAGAAGGGCGTGGCCCATCTCTACCGCAATCTCGGCCTTCCCTGCCTGCCGGTCGGGCTGAATTCGGGCGTCTTCTGGCCGCGGCGGCAATATATCCGCCGCCCCGGCACGGTCGTGATCGAGTTCGGCGAGGTCATTCCCGCCGGGCTCGGCCGCGAGGAGTTCCTGGAGGCCATGACGGGCCAGATCGAGTCGATCTCCGACCGCCTCCTGGCCGAGGCGGGAGGGCTTCCGGCGAGCGCGCGGAATCTCGGCGGCGACGGGATCTGAGCAAGGCGACCGGGCGAAGCTCCCTCCCTGTCATCCCCGGCAAGGATCGCCCTGGGAATCTATCTGAGCGCACCGTTGACAAGGCGGGGGCGGATCGCCATGTTGAGAACAAATGGCGAACAGACGTACTTTATCGTGGTCGAATGCGATGCGCGAGGCAAGAGGCGAGCGGATGGCTCGCGGCTCTGTGCGCGAGGAAAGGCTGCGCTCCACCACGGGGTTGCGGCACGCCTCGCCGATGACGAGCTGGCGCGGGATATCGGGCCGGCGCTACGTGGTGGGCGTGCAGCCGCGGATCGATCCCGGCCTCGTCGATATGGACGGGGCCGTCCTGATCGCGGTGCGACGCATGGGGGACGGCACTGCGAGCGTGGTCGACGTCGCCGCGCCGGGCCCCGGGGCGACCCGGCGCTCGCGCCTGCGCTGGCTCGCCCTGATGCGCACGCGCGGCGCCACCGAGATGCATGTCCATCTCCTCGCCGAAGGCGAGGCCGAGCGCGAGGCGGTCCGCCGCGATCTCGTCGAGGGGAGGGGCGCCGGGCCGTGAAGGCGATGCGGATGGTCTCACTCAGCTCAGCTTCGTGGCAATCCCGGCGAGGACCGGGTCGCTGACGCCCAGTTCGATGAGCTGGGCATGGGTCGAGCGGACGTAGTCGGGATTGGCGCCCGAGATGCCGACGCCCTGGTGGACGAGCCGCAGCAACTCCTCCGCGGGCAGGCGGCCGGCATATTGGGGATGGGCCCGGTCGGCCACGTAGGTCACGGCCCGGACGTCGCGTCCGTCGTCGAGCCGCACGCGCAGATGGCGCTCGAGATAGACCGAGGTCGCCTGCTCGCGCTCGCGCAGATAGGCCATGGTGGCCTCGGCCCTGTCCGGTTCGACCCGGAAGGCGAGGCCCCGGCAGCGCCCGCCCCGGTCGAGCCCCAGCACCAGCCCCGGCGCCTCGGGCGTGCCCCGGTGGACATGCGAGAAGATGCAGAGCGAGCGATGATAGCCGTGGAGATTCGCCCGGTGGCTTTCGACGAAGTCGAATCCGGGCCGCCACATCAAAGACCCGTAGCCGAACACCCAAAGATCGCCGTACTCTGCGGCCATCGCACGCCTCATCGTCATGATGTCCGGCCGTCCCGGCGGCTGCGCCGCTAGCAGCCCCGGACGCCGGACTCAACACAAACGCGACAGGATATTTCGTGTCGGCAGACGCTTCCCCCCCACCTCGCCGCGCCAGCCGGCTCGGCCTCTATCTTCCCGTGGGGCTGCTTGCGCTCCTCGTGATCGGCTGGAGCGGCGCCTGGTTCGTCATCCGCGGCAGGGTGGCGTCCGGGCTCGACGAATGGATCGCGCAGGAGGCGGGCGCCGGCCGCCGCTGGACCTGCGCGGACCGGACGATTGGCGGCTATCCGTTCCGAATCGAGATCCGCTGCTCGGACTTCACGGTCGACAAGCCGGACGGGAGGACGTCGCTGGGCCGGCTGCTGGTGGTGTCGCAGGTCTATCGCCCGCGCCACGTCATCGCGGAGGCGTCGGGTCCCCTGCGGGTCACGGGCGGAGACCTGGAGGCGGAAGGAAGCTGGAAGCTTCTCCAGGCGAGCGTCATCATGGCTCCGGGCGGGTTCGACCTCGCATCGCTCGTCGCCGAGGAGCCCGTCGTGAAGATTCGCGACCCCTGGGGAATCACCGTCGACCTGTCGTCGCGCCATTTCGAGGGCCATGTCCGGCCGCAGCCCGGGGACCGCACGGCCGTCGATGTCGCGACAAGCTCGGAGGGCGCGGTGATCCCGGGCCTGGGCGAATTGATCGGCGGCTCGGAGCGGGCCGACATCATCCTGGAGATGTCGGTCACGAAGGCCCACGAGCTTCCGACGCAGCCGCTCCTCAGGAAGCTGGAAGGCTGGCGCGAAGCGGGCGGGAGCGTCGCCCTGACGAAGCTCTCGGTGAAGAAGGGCACGGCCCGCCTCGAAGGGACCGGCACCTTCGCGATCGATGCGGGGCACCGGCCCGAAGGCCAGCTCGACCTGCGGGCCGAGGGGCTCGGCGGGTTCCTCGGGCAGTTCGCGGCCGGGACCGGCGGGCTGCTCGGCGCCATTCTCGGGGGAGGGCGGGCGGAGCCCGCCGCCTCCGAGGGCGCGCTCAGGCGGCTGCCTCCGCTCCGGATGCAGGACGGCCGGGTGCTGGTCGGTCCGGTGCCGGTTCCTGGCCTTCGGCTTCCGCCTCTCTACTGACCGGCGGGCGGCTCGCGAGGAGCCGCTCGACCACCCGCGCCAGGAGTTGCATGCCGCCGTCGCCCCGTGCCGACAGGATCGATTCGGGGTGGAACTGGACGGCCGCGACCGGCAGGCTCGCATGCTCGATGGCCATGACGACGCCGTCGTCGCTGCGGCCGACCACCCGGATTGCCTCGGGAACGGTGGCGTTGCGAGCGTGGAGCGAGTGGTAGCGGCCGACGAGCAGGCGGTCGGGCAGCCCATCGAAGAAGCGGCCGCCGGCGAGCGAGATCTCCGACGCCTTCCCGTGCATCGGGATGGCGAGCTGGTCCAATTCGCCCCCGAAATGCTCGACGAGCCCCTGGAGCCCGAGGCAGACGCCGAAGATCGGCAGGTCCCGCGCGCGCGCTGCGGCGATGACCTTGGACAGGTCGAAATCGCGCGGGCAGCCCGGCCCCGGCGAGAGCACGACGAGATCGGGTGACACGCGGTCGAAGGCCGCGAGGGCTTCCGTGTGCCGGTAGGTCCGCACCTCCGCTCCGGTCTGGCGCAGGTAATCGGCGAGGTTGTGGACGAAGCTGTCCTCGAAATCGACCAGCAGCACGCGCCGGCCTTCGGCCACGCGGCGCGTCTCGGCGGCCATGTGGCCCGGCCGCGCATTCGCCCGCCCGGTGATGCTGGAGAGAAGGGCGGACGCCTTGAGGGCGCATTCCTGGTTCTCGGCCTCCGGGTCGCTGTCGAAAAGCAGCGTCGCGCCCGCCCGCACCTCCGCCGCCCCGTCCTTGAGCCGGGCCGTGCGGATGGTGATGCCGGTATCGAGATTGCCGTCGAAGGTCAGGCGTCCGATCGCCCCCGCATACCAGCGGCGGGAGGATTTTTCGTGGCTTTCGATGAAGTCCATCGCCCACATCTTCGGCGCGCCGGTCACGGTCACGGCCCAGGCATGGGTGAGGAAGGCGTCGAGCGCGTCCATCTCCGGCCGCAGCAGGCCCTCGACATGGTCGACCGTGTGGAAGAGGCGCGAATAGGTCTCGATCTGCCGCCGCGCCAGCACCCGCACCGAGCCCGGCTCGCAGATGCGCGCCTTGTCGTTGCGGTCGACATCGGTGCACATGGTCAGCTCCGCCTCGTCCTTGGCCGAGGCGAGGAGCGTCCTGATCTGGTCGGCATCCTCGAAGGCGTCGCGTCCGCGCGCAATGGTGCCGGAGATCGGGCAGGTCTCGACGCGCGAGCCGCGCACGCGCACGAACATTTCCGGCGAGGCGCCGACTAGGAACTCGCCGTCGCCGAGATTGATGAGGCAGCCATAGGGGGCGGGATTCGCCGCCGTCAGGCGCTCGAACACCGCCGAGGGCTGGTCGGGGCAGGGGGCGCGGAAGACCTGGCCCGGCACGACCTCGAAGAGATCGCCGCGCTTGAAGGCTTCCTTGGCGAGCCTCACCGTCTGCGCATATTCGCCCGGCGCGTGGTCGCAGCCCGATTCGACGCCCCCGCGCACCGTATAGGGCGCCTCGGGCGTCTCGCGCGGCAGGCCGGCCGTCGAGGCGCCGCCATGGGCGAAGTCGTAGGAGCGCCGCTCGGCCGCGCGGCGGGCATGGTCGACGAGGAGAAGCTCGTCGGGCAGGTAGAGCACCAGCTCGCGCGCATCGGCCGGCCGCGCGATCCGGCGCGTCACCGGCTCGAACTGGAAGGCGAGATCGTAGGCGAAGGCGCCGTAGAGGCCCAGATGCTCGTCCTCGCGCGCGCCGAAGAGATCGCGCAAGGCCCGCACGACGGAGAAGATCGAGGGCTGGCGGCTGCGCTCCTCCTCGCTGAATCCTCCCGGAGAGGGACGCACGCTGCCGCGCGCCAGCCTCGCATCGCTTTCGAGGCCGAGGATGTCCGGGGCTTGGCCCAGCGCCTGAGCGATCGCGGGCAGGAGGACTTCGCCGCGTCCGTTCAGCGCCTCGATCGTGAAGTCGCGCCCGATGGCGGTGAAGACGACGGCGGGGTCCGAGAAGCCCATGTCCCAGCGGGTATAGCGGCCGGGCGCCTCCATGCCGGAGGAGAAGAGCACGCCGCGGCGCGTATCGAGGCGGGGGATCAGCTCGTCGCAGGCATGGCCATAGGGCAGGGCGGTCTGCGTCACCGTGACCGTGATGCCGCCCGCGGTTTCATAAAGGTGGGTCTGGGGAGAAGGAAGAGGAGCCATGGAAGCCTCGTGAACGTGCTGCGCTCAGGAGGCGGGCCAGGGGATTCGCGCATGACCTCGACCGCCTCCGCGAGGGGCAGCCGGGTTGCAATGGTCCGGCGCGCCCCTAGACGGGGCGCCACCACCTCGATGCGAATGTGATCTCGCTGCGCATGGCCGACAGATGGCAGGCGGGAGGCGCGGCGTCAATCGGGGCTAGGCTTCCGCCTTTCCACCGCCGGGCTGCTCCGCGTGCCGGCGGCCGAAATCGGGCTCGGCCGCGTCCTGGCCCTGGTCGATGATGCCGCGGCGGATGGCGCGGGTGCGGGTGAAGAGCCGGAACAGCGTCTCCCCGTCGCCCCAGCGAATGGCGCGGGCGAGGATCGCGACGTCCTCGTTGAGGCGGCCGAGCATCTCCAGCACCGCCTCCCTGTTGTGCAGGAAGATGTCGCGCCACATCGTCGGGTCGGAGGCCGCGATGCGCGTGAAGTCCCGGAAGCCGCCGGCCGAGAACTTGATGACCTCCGACTCCGTCACCGTCTCGAGATCGGCCGCGGTGCCGACGATGTTGTAGGCGATCAGATGCGGCACGTGGCTCGTGATGGCGAGGACGCGGTCGTGATGCTCTGCCGTCATGACCTCCACATCCGCGCCCATCGCATGCCAGAAGCGATCGACGAGGCCGGTCGCCGCCGCGTCGGTCCCCTCGGGCGGCGTCAGGATGCACCAGCGGCGCTGGAACAGGGTCGCGAAGCCCGCGTCGGGCCCGGAATATTCGGTCCCCGCGACGGGATGGGCGGGCACGAGATGCACCCCGGCTGGCAGGTGCGGGCTGATCTGGGCGATGATCGAGCCCTTCACCGAGCCGACATCGGAGACGATCGCGCCCGGCTTCAGATGCGGCGCCATGGCGGCGGCCACCTCGGCGAAGGCGCCGACCGGGATGCACAGGACCACGAGATCGCAGCCGGCGATCCCGGCGATGTCGGTCGTCTGCTCGTCCCCCAGGCCGAGGGCGCGGCAGCGCCCGACCACCGCGGGATCGCGGTCGATGGCGACGACGTGGCCGGCGATGCGCCGCGCCCGGCAGGCATGGATGATGGAGGAGCCGATCAGCCCGATTCCGACCACGGCGAGACGCCGCACGATCGGCGCCTCCAGGGGAGGCCCGAGAGGGCCGCTGGCCTCGTTATCCTGGATCACCGTGAACTCCGTTGGCCGGCCCCGGAATGACGAGGCCGGCCTCAGCCTTCCATGAACTCGCGCAAAGCCGCGATGACGAGCAGGTTGGCCTCGGCCGGGCCGACCGTCATGCGCAGGCAGCGGGGCAACTCGTAGGCTTTCACCGCGCGCAGGACGAGGCCGCGCTTCGTGAGGAAGGAATCCGCATCCTGCGCCGTCTTTCCGGGCGTGTCCGGGAAATGGATCAGGAGGAAATTGCCGACGCTCGGCGTGACCTTCAGCCCCGCGGCCTCGATCTCGCGCGTGAGCCTCGGCAGCCACTCGTCGTTATGGGCGAGGGCGGCGGCGAGATGGGCGTCGTCGGCGATGGCCGCCGCGCCCGCCGCGATGGCCGGCGCGCTCACGTTGAAGGGGCCGCGGATGCGGTTCAGGGCGTCGACCACATGGGCCGGCCCCACCATCCAGCCGAGCCGCAGCCCGGCGAGCCCGTAGATCTTCGAGAAGGTGCGGGTCATCACGACGTTCGGCGACGTCAGGGCCAGCTCCAGCCCCGCGGCGTAGTCGTTGGCCCGCACATATTCCGCATAGGCCGCGTCGAGGACGAGCAGGACATGCGGCGGCAGGGCGGCATGCAGCCGCTTCACCTCGTCGAAGGGAAGATAGGTGCCCGTCGGGTTGTTGGGATTGGCCAGGAAGACGATCTTCGTCCGCGGCGAAACCTTGGCGAGGATCTTGTCGACATCGGCCGTGAGGTCCGTCTCGTCGGCGACGACGGGCGTGCCCCCGTTCGCCATGATGCCGATCTTGTAGACCAGGAAGCCGTGGCGGCTGTAGAGCCCCTCGTCGCCGGGGCCGAGATAGGCATGGGTGATCAGCGCCAGCAGCTCGTCCGAGCCCGTGCCGCAGACGATGCGGGCCGGGTCGATCCCGTAGCGCTTGCCGATCGCCGCGCGCAGCCGCGTCGCCCCGCCGTCCGGGTAGATTTCGAGCGAGGCGGCTCCCGCCTCGTAGGCTTCGATCGCCTTCGGGCTCGGGCCGAGCGGCGTCTCGTTGGAGGAGAGCTTGTAGACCTTCTCGACCCCCTCCACATGGTCGCGGCCGGGAACATAGGCGGCGATGTCGAGGATGCCGGGGCGCGGCGTCGGGATGGCTGGGGAGGCTGAGGTCGGCATGGCGTGTCGCGGAAGGAAGGCGCGCCTCCTACCCCAAAGCGCGGCCCGTGACGAGACGTCGGCCCGACTTTGCTTGACCGCCCCGGACGCGCATGCGAGCGCCCCCCGCCGGGGAGAAAGCGATTCTCCCGCGCCGGGAGGGCCGAGGTGAGCATCGCAGTGCCGAGGGGGACGGCAGGCCCCCGGGCTCTCGGGATCGCCGTCGCGGCGCTGACCGTCACGCAGGTCGCCGGCTGGGGCACGAGCTTCCACGTGGCGGCGGTCCTGTCGGACCGCCTCTCCCAGGGGTTCGGTTTCCCGCCCTCCGTCATCTTCGGTGCCGTCACCGCGATGCTCGTCGTGGCGGCCATCGCTTCGCCCCTGGCCGGGCGGCTGATGGACCGGGACGGCGCCCGGCGCTGGATGACGACCGGCTCGCTCCTCGGGGCGGGAGGGCTCCTGGCGCTCGGCTCCGCGCATGGCGCCCTTCTGTTCGGCCTCGCCTGGATCCTGTTCGGCCTCGCCATGCCGCTCGCGCTGACGCAGGGCGCCTCGATCGCCCTGGTGCAGATCGCCCCCGACCGGGCGCGGCGGGCGCTGGGGCTGCTCTACGTGCTGATCGGCTTCTCGCCGGCGATCTCCTGGCCGATCCTGATCGCGCTCGACGCCTGGCTGGGATGGCGCGGGACGCTGCTCGTCCTGGCGGGCTTCCAGGCTTTCGTCACGGCAGGGCTGCACTTCTTCTGCCTGCCGAAGGGGGGCGTGCTGGCCGATCACCCCGTCTCGCAGGGCGGCAACGCGCAGGCGCGGCCCGAGGCGCCCGCCGTTCCGGTCCGAGGGGCCTTCGCGCTGGCTGCGACCTGCTTCTCCGCCGCGGGAGTGCTCAGCTTCGGGCTTCCGCTGCACATGATCGGCATCCTGCAAGCCTATGGCCACAGCGCCACGACGGCCGTCGCCATCGGTTCGCTGATCGGCCCGGGGCAGGTCCTGGCGAGGGCCTTCGACATCCTCGGCGGCTCGCGCTTTCCGATCCTCAATGTCGGGGTCGCGTCAGCCCTCCTGATGCCGCTCGCCCTGATCGTACTTCTCCTTACCGGCGCCTCGCCGAAAGGCGCGATGGTCTTCGTCTTCGCCTACGGAGTTTCGGCCGGGCTGATGTCGGTCGTCCGGGCGGTCGCGCCGATCCGGCTGTTCGGGGCGGCGGCCTATGCCGTCATCACCGGCAAGCTCGGCGTGCCGCAGAACATGGCCTTCGCGGCGGCGCCCCTCGGCTTCTCGCTGCTGAAGGACCGCTGGGGAGCGCCCGCCGTGGCGCTGGCCGCGCTGGCCATTTCCCTTGTCGCCCTCACGAGCATCGCCATCCTGGCCGCCCGTGCGCGCCGGAGCGAGCCGCGCTGACGCTCAGGCCGGCTCCGTGGAGGGGTGGCTGCCGACGACGACGAGAGACCCGGCGCCGAGCTGCCGCCGCAACTCCTCGGCATCCGTCTCGCGAGGCGCGGCGAGGAGCACCTCATCCCCGCGCCGGGCGAGGATGCGGCAGAGGGGCGGATCGCCTTCGCCCGAAAGGCCGCTCGCCGAATAAAGCAGCGTCGAGCCGAGTCCCTCGCCGGAGACCGATTTGGCCAGGACCAGGACGGGATAGGGTGTGGGATGGCCCGGCCGCGCGACGAAGGGCAGATGCGCGATCGCCTTCGGCGCCTCCGCCGGCTCGAGAAGGCGCCACCAGGCGGCGGCGGCCGGGCCGCCGGCCACCGCGACGAGGCCGAGATCTCCTCGCGAGGCCGCGACCGCCGCGATCACCGCCTGCGGGTCCGCCTCGCCGATGAGCGGCACGGTGAAGCCGAAATGGAAGCGGGCGCTGTCGCGCATCGCCGCCGCGTCGCCCGACAGGTCGGCATGGACGGAAAAGGGCGCCTGGAGATGGGTGAAGGTCGAGATGATGATGCGCCAGATGCCCTCGACCGCATCGAAGGGAAGGCCGCCGGCATGGCGCCGCCCCATGGCGCGCATCATCGACGCCTCGCGCTCCGGCCGGAAGGCCGAGCCGGTCGAGGCCGTCCCCCCCTTGACGGCGATGAGCCGATCGATGATCCCGCCACGCGCCATGAGCAGGCCGTGCATTTCGCCGTCGATGCGGTCGATCTCCCGGCGCAGCTCGGCCAAGGCCGCTTCCTGATCCTGCCCCGCCATCGACACCGCTCCCTGCGCCATGCTCAAAAAGCGCGATGCCGGGGCCTTTAGGAGGATGAGGCAGCGATGCCAACCCGGAGGATCTTCCCGGCGCGATCGTTACATCGAACGATTTGTTGACTTTTCCGAACGAATGGCAGCATGATTTTCCCGACATGACCGAGACAGCCCTGCGCGCGGTCAGCCCGCCGACCCACCTCTCCGAGGCCAACGAGCCGACCAGCCCCGTGCAGCGTTTCGGGGCGGACGAGCCGCTCCTGCTGGATGCGGGCGTGGCCCTGGCCCCCTGGCAGATCGCCTACCAGACCTACGGGACCCTGAACGCCGAGCGCTCGAACGCGGTCCTCGTCTGCCATGCGCTGACCGGGGACCAGCATGTGGCCAACCGCAACCCCGTCACCGGCAAGCCGGGCTGGTGGGAGACGCTGGTCGGGCCGGGGCTGCCCCTCGACACGTCGCGCTTCTTCGTGATCTGCGCCAACGTGATCGGCGGCTGCATGGGCACGACGGGTCCCGCCTCGATCCATGCCGAGGGCGGACGGGTCTGGGCTCTCGATTTTCCCCTCGTCACCATCCGCGACATGGTGCGCTCCCAGGCCATGCTGCTCGACCGGCTGGGGATCGCGAGCCTCTTCTGCGTGGTCGGCGGCTCGATGGGCGGCATGCAGGTCCTGCAATGGGCCGCGAGCTATCCCGAGCGCGTCTTCTCGGCCCTGCCGATCGCGACGGGGCCGCGCCATTCGGCCCAGAACATCGCCTTCCACGAGGTCGGCCGGCAGGCCGTCATGGCCGATCCCGACTGGCGCCGCGGGCGCTATCTCGACGAGGGCGTGAGGCCCAGGAAGGGGCTCGCCGTCGCGCGGATGGGCGCGCATATCACCTATCTCTCCGAGACGACCCTGCACCGCAAGTTCGGCCGCGCCCTCCAGAACCGGGACGCGCCGACCTTCACCTTCGACGCCGATTTCCAGATCGAGAGCTATCTGCGCCACCAGGGCTCGAGCTTCGTCGAGCGGTTCGATCCCAATTCCTATCTCTATGTGACGCGGGCGATGGATTACTTCGATCTCGCGGCGGAGCACGGCGGCACGCTCGCCAACGCCTTCCGGGGTTCGCCGACGCGCTTCCTCGTGATGTCCTTCACCTCCGACTGGCTCTTCCCGACGCGGGAATCGCGGGCCATCGTGCATGCGCTCAATGCAGGGGGGGCGCAGGTCGGCTTCGTCGAGATCGAGAGCGACAAGGGGCACGACGCCTTCCTGCTCGACGAGCCGGAAATGTTCGCGGCGGCGCGCGGTTTCCTCGATGCGGCCGCCATCGCACGGGGGATCCGATGACGTCGGCGGCACCGGGAATGCAGAGGATCGCGGCGGCCCCGGCCCGCTCCGGGCCGGCCCCGCTGCTCCTGCCGGGGAGCCGCAAGGACCATCTCCTCGTGGCCGGAATGGTCGAGCCGGGCTCGCGGGTCCTCGATGTCGGCTGCGGGGACGGCACGCTGCTCGCGCTCCTGCGGGATCATCGCGGCGTCGACGGGCGCGGCATCGAATTGTCGCGCGAGGGCGTGAGCCAGTCCCTCGCGCGCGGCCTCGCGGTGATCCAGGGCGATGCCGATACCGACCTCGCCGATTATCCCGACGATGTTTTCGACTATGTGATCCTGTCCCAGACGATCCAGGCCACGCGCCAGCCGCGCCTCGTGCTCGAGCACATGCTGCGCATCGGGCGCCGCGCCATCGTCTCCTTCCCGAATTTCGGCCATTGGCGCGTGCGCTGGGAACTCGCCGGGCGCGGCAGGATGCCGATCACGGACAACCTGCCGCAAAGCTGGTACGACACGCCCAACATCCATTTCTGCACGATGCGCGACTTCGTCGGGCTGTGCCGGGAGCTGGGGGCGACCATCGAGCAGGCCCATGCCCTCGATGCCGGCGGCCACCCGGTGCGCTTCAGCTTGCCCTGGTGGGTCTGGAACCTGTTCGGCCAGCAGGGCGTCTTCCTGCTGCGCCGGAAATCGGGCTGATCGGGGCGGTCCGGCCGGGCCGCCGCGAGGAGAGGCCCCTCAGTGGGTCAGGCGGAGGGAGCCGATCGACTTGGAGATGGTGTCGAAGGCTGAGACGAGCGCGGTGCCGTCGGTGGCCAGGAAGTAGTAGTTGTTTCCCGTGGCGCAGTTTTTCAGCAGGGCTTGTCCCTGCGCGTCGATCGGGTCGCTCTTGGTGCTGAAGCCGACCGTGTAGATGACGACGCCCTTCGCCTTGGCGTTGGTGCAGGAGGTCGAGACCAGCTCGTCGATGGCGGCGCGCCCGTCGCTGTCGGTTTTCAGGTTCGTGCGGCCCGGGATGAAGCGCGAATTGGCGCTCGTCGGATCCGTCCCGTCCGCCTTCTTGAAGTAGCCATAGGCGGAATAATACGAGCCCAGGGCCATGCTGTTGTCCGAGGTCCAGGTATTGGCGCCGTCGGTCATGAGCACGATGATCTTCTTGTAGACGGGCAGCCCCCCCTGCGGAATGGTCTGGGCGTAGGAGACCGGCGGGCTCGCCTGGCTGGAGAACACGCTGGTCGGCGAAATCGTCCGCCAGCCCCACATGAAGCCTTCGTGGATGTCGGTATTGCCGCTCGGCTGCAGCAGGTTGATCTCCGAAAGGAGCGTCGACTGGCTGGTCCCGAGGATCGAGAGGGGCCGGGAGGTGCACATCCAGTTGGGTCCGCCTGCCGACGTCTGGGTGTTCTTCGCCGCCTGGTATTTGCAGGCTTGGGTCATCCTCTTGGACAGGGTGGGATCGTCGCTCCGGCAGGTCGCGCTGCTGCCGGTCGCATATCCGTCATCGAGATAGGTATTGTTGCTGTAGTATTTCGTCTTGCTGACGTCCGTCAGCTCGTCGATCGCGAATGACGGCACGATCAGGCTGGCCGGCACGGAGGAGGAGACCGCGCCGTCATTGACGTTGTACGGATAGGGCGGAGATTCGACGCAGCCGGCCCAGCCCCAGCTCGAGTTTTTCGTCTTCAATTGATCGTAGATCGTGAACCTGCTGGCGAAATTCGTCGTCGGGTTCGTGGTGTTGCTGACGGGGCTCGTGATGTACTGCCAATGGAGGGGAGACAGGCCCTTGCTGTCCATCCAGGCGGCGGTCCTGTAGGAGGTCGGAACGGCGACGGTCGCGGCGAAGGGCACGAGCGACATGCGCACGTGGCCCGGCATCGCGCCGGTGCTGAACATGTAGTTCACGAAGTTGGTGGCGGCGGTCTTGGCCGAGGTGATTTTCCCGGAATTCTGCATCGATCCGGTGGTGTCGAGCACGAGCGCGATCTCGAAATAGGTCTCCGAGGCCGAGCAGGTGGCCGTGGCCGAGATCGGGATGCTCGGCACGTTCGCGAGCTGCATGAACGTCGTCGGGGAGGCGGCCTTCGCCGAAAGCGTGATGGCGCGCGGGATGGATTGAGACTGGAGATCGATGATCGTCACCGGCGCATCGGAGAAGCGCTCGTTCAGCGAGATCTGGGCGCGCGTGCGCAGGTCGGCCACCGTGAGATTGGCCGAGGTCTGGCATAGTTCGAGCGTCGCTGCGTCGACGCTCTTCTGCAGGTTGCTCAGCATGGTGTTCGCGCCGGTATAGTCGATGGCTGTCCCGGCGATCAGCGCGAGCGGGAGCAGGGACAGCCCGAACAGGGTGGCGATGTTTCCCTTCCGGTCCCTCAGGAAGGAGGCGATGGTCCGCGGCATGGTGCGTGGCTCGGAATGTCCGGCGATGTGGCCGATTTCTCCCGAGCATTGCGTCGCAGATGTGCAGAAACGGTTTCTGCACCCGGCGGGAGCACGGAGGCCGGGCGGTTTCTGCCGGCTTGCCGACCGCCGCGTTGAGGCGCTCGGGTCGTTTCGGGCGCCCTGTTTCGCCGGCGGTTAAGGTTGATCCTTCGCGGCTCGGAGCGGCTCAGGACGCGCCGCCCGACATCGGGTGCAGGTCCCGCACCATGCCTTTCAGGCGCTCGTCGAGGACGTGGGTGTAGATCTGGGTGGTGGCGATGTCGGCATGGCCCAGCAGTTCCTGCACGATGCGCAGGTCGGCGCCGTTCTGGAGGAGATGGCTGGCGAAGGCGTGGCGGAGCACGTGCGGGCTGACGAGGTCGCTCCGCAGCCCGGCCGCGGCCGCGGCCGCCTTCAGATCGCGCGCGAAAGCCTGCCGCGTCAGGTGCCCGCTCTCGGAATCCGCCGGGAAGAGCCACGGGCCGGCTGCCCCGTCCAGCTCCTCGAGCCAGCGGCCGGCGGCCGAAAGAGCCGCCTCGTTGAGGGGCACGAGACGGTCCTTGCTCCCCTTGCCGCGCACCATGATGAAGCGCTCCCGCGCCCGCGCGGCGCTGCGCGGGAGCGCGATCAATTCGGATACGCGAAGCCCCGTCGCGTAGAGAAGCTCGATCAGGCAGTGCATGCGGAGCGCCCGGCGTCGGAGCGCCGGGGGCGCCCCGGCATCCTCGGCGCTCTCCCGGGCGACCCGCAGCAGCCGGTCCACCTCGTCCACGGAGAGGACCTTGGGCAAGCCGCGCTGCCGCTTGGGGCCGGAGGTCGCCGCGGTCGGGTCCGTGCCCGCATGGCCCTCCGCATAGAGGAACTTGTGGAACTGGCGCACGGCGGAGAGCCGGCGCGCGGCCGAGGCGGGCTTCAGCCCCCGCTCGTCGAGGCTCGCGAGGAAACCCCGGATCGCGGCCGGCCCGGCCTCCGCCGCCCGCAGGCCCGCCTCGGCGAGATAGGCGAGATAGTCGGCGAGGTCGCGGGAATAGGCGTCCAGCGTGTTGCGCGCCGCGCCGCGCTCGGCCGCCAGCATGTCGAGGAAGAGATCGGCGAGGCGCAGGTCGGTGGCCATGCTGCTCACGATTCGGGTCCTTTCGCGGATGCCCCGACATGATAGAGACGGGCCATGGAGAAAGTCCTGCCGGACGTCTCGGCTCCGCCAGGCGTTCCAGAAATCCCGGCCCGCTTCCGCCAGGGCCTCGTCGCGCGGCTGCGCGATCGCTCGATCGTGCTCGTCGGGCTGATGGGAGCCGGCAAGACGACGATCGGCCGGCGGCTGGCCGCGCGGCTCGGCCTGCCCTTCCGCGACGCGGACCAGGAGATCGAGGCCGCCGCCGCCATGTCGATCCCCGACATCTTCAAGATCTATGGGGAGGCGGCCTTCCGGGACCTGGAAAAGCGCGTGCTCGCCCGGCTCCTTCAGGAGAACGGTCAGATCGTGCTCGCCACGGGCGGGGGCGCCTTCATGAATGCCGACATCCGCGATCACGTCCGCTCCCGCGGGGTGTCGATCTGGCTGCGGGCGGATTTGCCGACGCTGATGAAGCGCGTGCGCCGGCGCAGCAACCGGCCGCTCCTGCGGACGGACGATCCCGAGGGCACCATGCGCCGCCTCATGGACGAGCGCTATCCGGTCTATGCGCTCGCCGACGTCACCGTCGATTCGCTTGATGCCTCTCACGACAAGGTCACCCAGGACGTGATGGACCATCTCACCTCCCATCTCCTCGTCGAGCGTCCTCCTGCGGAGCGCGCGCCGGCCCGGGCGAACCCCGCCTCGCAGGTCGTCCACGTGCCGCTCGGTGACCGCGCCTACGACATCCTGGTTGGACGCGGCGTGCTGGAGACCGCCGCCCCGCGTCTGGGCGCGCTCGGGGCCCGTGCCGCGGCCGTCGTGTCGGACGAGCATGTCGCGAAGCTCCACGGAGAGGCGCTCGACGCCGTCCTCGCGGCGGCGGGATTGCGTGTCGCGCATGTGACGGTGCCGGCGGGAGAGGGGTCGAAGAGCTTCGCCCAGCTCGAGCGCGTCTCCAATGCGCTGCTGGAGGCGAAGATCGAGCGCGGCGATCTCGTCGTCGCCCTCGGGGGCGGGGTGGTCGGCGACCTCGCCGGCTTCGCCGCCGCGATCCTGCGGCGCGGGGTCCGCCTCGTGCAGGCGCCGACTTCCCTTCTCGCCCAGGTCGATTCCTCGGTCGGCGGCAAGACGGGCATCAACGCGCCGGCGGGCAAGAACCTGATCGGCGCTTTCCACCAGCCGTCCCTGGTCCTCGCCGATACGGCGCTTCTCGACACGCTGCCCGTGCGCGAGTTGCGTGCGGGCTACGCGGAGGTGGTGAAATACGGCCTCATCGACGATGCGGACTTCTTCGCCTGGTGCGAGGCCCATGGCGGCGCGATCCTCGCAGGCGGCCCGGAGCGCGATCACGCCGTCGCGGTGAGCTGCCGGGCGAAGGCCGCCGTGGTCGTCGAGGACGAGCGGGAGGAGGGGCGGCGCGCGCTTCTCAATCTCGGCCACACCTTCGCCCATGCGCTGGAGCGCATCGTCGCCTATGACGGCGCGCGGCTCGTCCACGGGGAGGCGGTCGCGATCGGGCTCGCCCTCGCCTTCCGCTTCTCGGCGGCGCTCGGCCTGTGCGCGGAGGCGGAGGCCGAGCGGGTGCGCCGGCATCTCGCGGCCATGGGCATGCCGGCGAGCCTCGCCGAGGTGCCGGGGGGCTTCGGCACGCCGGAGGCGATCCTGGATGCGATGGGGCAGGACAAGAAGGTGAAGGCCGGCCGGCTGACCTTCATCCTCGCCCGCGGCATCGGGCGCGCCTTCATCGCCGAGGGCGTGCCCTCGGGCGACGTGCTCGACTTCCTCCGGCGCGAGGCCGCCTCGGGCTGAGACCCGCCCCGGCTCAGCCGTGGGAGAGGGCGAGACGCGGCGGGGGCGCGAGGGTCCGATCCTCGTCGGCGCTCGCCATGAACTGCGCCTTGGCGAGTTCCGCGAAGCGCCCGCCCTGGGCGACCAGCTCGTCGAAGGTGCCGCTCTCGACGACGCGCCCGGCATCGAAGACGAGGATGCGGTCGGCGTTGCGGATGGTGGCGAGGCGGTGGGCGATCACGAAGGTCGTGCGGCCCTTCATGACCTCCTCGAGCGCCGCCTGGAGCTTCTTCTCGGTCGCCGCGTCGAGGGCGCTGGTGGCTTCGTCGAGGATCAGGACGGGCGGGTTCTTCAGGAGCGCGCGTGCGATCGAGAGGCGCTGGCGCTCCCCGCCCGACAGCGAGCGGCCCCGCTCGCCGATCACCGAATCGAGGCCGTCCGCCTGGCGCTGGATGAATTCGGACGCCTGGGCGCGCTCCAGCGCCTCGCGCATCTCCGCTTCCGTCGCGTCGGGGCGGCCGACCTGGAGGTTTTCGCGGATCGAGCGGGCGAAGAGCATCGGCTCCTGAAAGACGACGCCGATATTGCGCCGCAGCGAGGCCAGCGTGATGTCGCGGATATCCACCCCGTCGATTCGGATGATGCCCGATTGCGGATCGAAGGCCCGGTGCAGCAGGCCGAGGGTCGTCGACTTGCCCGAGCCCGTCGAGCCGACCAGCGCCACGTTCTCCCCCGGCTGCACGCCGAAGCTGAGATCGGCGATGGCGGTGCGCTTGCCGTCATAGGAGAAGGAGACGTCCTCGAACTCGACCGCCCCCTTGAAGCGCTCGATGTTCTGGGCGCCCGGCTTGTCGTGGACGCTCGGCGCCGTGTCGAGGATCTCGAAGAACTGGCGCATCTTCGGCGCCTGCATGAACAGCGAGTTCACGAAGGAGACGACGTGCTCCAGCTTGGCGATCAGCATCTGCGCGATCGACATGAACATCACGACCTCGCCGATCGTGGCGTAGCCCGTGAGGTTGAGGAAGGTGCCGAAGAGGAAGATCGAGGTGACGGTCAGGGTGGCCGAGGCGCGGGTGCCGATATTGGCGATCGCCCACCAGGAGAGGACCGGCGTCTGCGCGGCGAGAAGCTGGGTGATCGTCTTGCGGAGCTGGGTCGTCTCGGCCTTGACGCGGGTGAAGGACTGGATGACCGGCACGTTGCCGAGCGCGTCGGACGCCTGCTCGGCGAGGAGCGAATGGTAATCCTCGACCTGGCCTTGCAGCTGCTCGGTCTTCCTCAGGACGTAGGTGGTCATGATCGCGAAGACGATGATGAGCGCGACGAGAAGAGAGGCGAGCCGCCAGTTCAGGAACAGCGTCAGCGGCAGGAGCACGCAGAGCGAGACGAGCGCGGCGAAATGCTCCCGGAAGAAGCCGAGCCAGAGCCAGGACATCCCGGTCGAGCCCTCCAGCATCACCTTCAGGACGCGGCCCGAATGGGTCGAGGTGTGGAAGGCGAGGGGCAGTTCGAGGACATGCTCGAAATAGGTCGCCATGACCGCGAGGCGCCGGCGATGCGAGAGGCGGTCGGCATGAAGGCCGATCAGGACGCCGGCCGCGATCGTGAACAGGCCGAAGCCGACCCAGGCCAGGATGTAGGGCAGGACCGTGCCGAAGCTGATCGGCGCAGGCGCGCTCGCCGATTGCGACAGAAGGTCGATGATCTTGCCGAACAGGATCGGCTCGGCGAAGGTCGCCACGGCGAGCGCGATATTGGCCAGGGCGAGCACCGCTCCGATCCGAAGATCGGAGCCCAGTTGCCACAGCACCCGGCTGTAGAGACGGATCATCCACATCTTGCTTCGCACCCCCTTCTTTTGACCATGCCGTCCGCGGCCGGCCCCGGCAAGGCAGCCTGTCTTCCGCAGGATGAACGAATCCGCAATGAGGGCACGCCTTGCGACAGCGCAGCGGAGCCGTGGGTCCGGCGGCATCGCGGCCGATTGCGCAGGCGACCCTCCCTCCCACATTCTGAGCAAATGACCACCAGACCGCCCCGGACGCTTCCAGAAGCGCCCTCGCATTCCCGCGAGATCGATGCATTCCTGAACACGGTGCGCGAGGTCGCGGCACCCGCTTCAGGGGCGGCGCGGCTCGTCTTCGCCCTCGACGCCACGATGAGCCGGCAGCCGAGCTGGGACATGGCCTCGCGGGTGCAGGTCGGCATGTTCGACGCGGCGGCGGGAATCGGCGGGCTCGCGGTCCAACTCGTCTATTTCCGCGGTTTCCGCGAATGCCGCGCCTCCCGCTGGGTCGCCGATCCGAGGCGCCTCGCCGAGTTGATGGGGAAGATTCGCTGCGAGGCCGGCGAGACGCAGATCGGCCGCGTTCTCGGCCACGTCCTGGACGAGACCGCGCGCGAGCCTGTCCGCGCCCTCGTCTATGTGGGCGATGCGGTGGAGGAGAGCCTGGATTCGCTTTGCGAGAAGGCGGGCCGGCTCGGCCTCCTGGGCGTGAAGACCTTCATGTTCCACGAGGGCGGATCGGAGCGGGTCGCGGCCGCCTATGGCGAGATCGCGCGGCTGACGGGCGGGGCGGCGATGGCTTTCGATTCGCGCGCTCCCGCCCCCCTCGCGGCCCTGGTGCGGGCGGTCGCGGCCTATGCGGGGGGAGGCCGCGCGGCGCTCGACCGGCTCGCGGCGCGTGAGGAAGGCGCCCGCCGGCTTCTCGCCGCGATTCCCGCGCTGACGGGGCCGGGGAGCGCCAGGCGATGATGCTGCTCGCGGCCCTCTGCACGGCCATTCTCGCCTGGTGGATGGTCAAGTATCTCGTCGGCCCGAGCCGCGCGCGGATCGCGAGGCTCGGCCGGCTCGCGGGCGGCGTGGCCGCGCTCGCGGCGGCGGCCTTGCTCGCCCTGCGCGGGCGCATCGACATGGCGATGCTGCTCGGGACGGGCGGCGGCTGGCTCCTTGGCTGGAACTCGCTGCCCGCGCCCTTCGGCGGCTCCCCCTCGGCGAGGTCGGCGGGCACCTCCTCGCGCGTCAGGTCTCGGAGCGTCGAGATGGAACTTGACCACGACAGCGGCCGGATCGCCGGGACGGTGCTGTCCGGCCCCTTCGCCGGGCGGCCCCTCGAGTCCCTCTCAGAGGCGGACCTGCTCGGCCTGCACCGGGACTGGGTCGTTGGCGACCCGGACGGCGCGCGCCTCCTCGAAGCTTATCTCGACCGCCGCCTTCCCCGCTGGCGTGAACACGCTGAGGCGCACGCGCACGACGGGCGCCGGGCCGAGCCGCAATTCGGCGCGATGACGCAGGAGGAGGCCTACCAGATCCTGGGGCTTGAGCCAGGAGCGGGCGAAGCTGCCGTTCGGCAGGCGCACCGGACGCTGATGAAGAAGCTTCATCCCGACCAGGGCGGGTCGACCTACCTCGCGAGCCGCGTCAATCAGGCCAAGGACGTGCTGCTGAACCGACATCGCTGATGCTCCACGCGCGCCGGCCGTGCCGGTGTCGGATTCGGGGAAGAGCCGTTCAGCTCCGGGTGGCGAAGCAGGCGAAGCCGCGGCTCTTGAGGGACCGGCAGGCTTCCTGGGCGGCATCCGCCTCGGCGAAGCCGGAGAAGCGGGCGCGGTAGAGGGTGGTCCCGCCGCGGCTGATCTTCTCGGTGAAGGGGGCGGCGCGGGCGAGGAGGCGGCCGGAGGCCGATTTCGCCTCGGCGAGGAGAGAGCGGGCCTTGTCCTCGTCGTTCTCGGCGGCGAGCTGGATCACCCAGGGCGTGACGGCGATGGGACGGCTGACGGTCTCGCGGGGCGCTCCCTGCGCCCGGACGGGCGCGGCCGGCGCGGAGGCGACCGGGACAAAGGCCGCCGCGATGGCCTTGGGCCGCGCGGGGGGCTCGGCCGGGGCGGGCTCGCGATCCGCGGGGACAGCCGAGGAGAGGGGAAGGCGCCCGTCGAATTTCTGGCCCGGAAGGAGAGGCTTGGCCGGCGGCAGCGGCGCGCGCTCGGTCTGGAGGTCGATCGAGGTGCGTGCGGAGATGGAGCCGGTCGATTCGACGTCGTCGGCCGCGGCGACCTGGGTGCGGGCCATCACCGGCGCATCGTCGTCGTCGTCCTGCGCATTCGCGAAGACCGAGTTGTGGCCGCCCGTCGCGGCCTTGGCGAGATTGGTGCGGATCAGGTTCGCCATGATGTCGTCGCGGCTGCGCCCCGAGCGCCCGCCCAGCACCACGCCGACGATGTGGCGGCCCTCCAGGCGCGCATTGGTCATCAGGTTGAAGCCGGAGGCGTTGGTGAAGCCGGTCTTGATGCCGTCGACGCCCTCGACCCGGCCCAGAAGCCGGTTGTGGTTGCCGATGGTCTGCCCCTTCCAGGCGAAGGACCTCGTCTGGAAGTACTTGTAGTATTTCGGGAATTTCTCCTGCACGGCGCGGGCCAGGATGGTCAGGTCGCGCGCCGTCGTCACCTGCTCGGGATTGGGCAGGCCGGAGGCGTTGCGGTAGACGGTGCGCGTCATGCCGAGCGCGCGGGCCTTCTTCGTCATCCGCGCCGCGAAGGCTTCCTCGCTGCCGCCGAGATTCTCCGCGATCGTGGCCGCGACGTCGTTGGCCGAGCGGGTCACGATGGCCTTGATCGCGTCCTCCACCTCGATCTTGCTGCCGGGGGGGAGGCCCAGCTTGGAGGGGGCCATGGCGGAGGCCCGGCGCGACACGGTCAGTTCCGAATCGAGGCGGAGCCTGCCGCTCTGGAGCTGCTCGAAGAGCAGATAGAGCGTCATCACCTTGGTGACGGAGGCGGGATGGCGCAGCGCATCCTCGTTGACCGCATGCATGGTGCGCCCCGTATTGGCGTCGACGACCATGGCCGCATAGGGAGGCGCGTAGACCTGCGCGGCATGCGCCCGGGCCGGCCGCTTGGCGCGGCGCGCCTCCGCCTCGCCTGAGGCCCCGATCGAGGCCGTGAAACCGACAAGGCCCGCCAGAACGGCAATGCGGACCCGACCAACGCCAACGCAACCCAACATGACGCTCGCCCCCGAGGCACCACAACCGAGGCAGTCCGGGCCGGGGCGCCAGAAAAGCGTCACCGGCCCGCCACGATCAATGACGCTACGGAGACGCCGTTACGGATGGGTTAAATGGCGTTTCGAGGACGGGTCCGATTTTATGTTGCGACGCACAAAAATGCCTTGACTTCTCATTGTGCACCGCACATATAGGGGACGTGGCGGCGAGCTGATCCGGCGAGCGGCCAGTCAACTCAAACCAGGGACGGAGCCCCCAGGGCCCGAATGCACATGATCTCCTTCGATTCCTTCAAGCTCGACACCTTCACCAAGCTCAGCCGCGAGGGCGGCGAGGCCGCTCTCAAGTCCTTCGGCGCCGTCTCCTCGGGCGCGCAGGCCGTTGCCACCGAGAGCGTCGATTTCGTGAAGCGTTCGGTCGAGCAGGGCCAGAAGGCGACCGAGCAGCTCCTCGGCGCCAAGACCTTCGAGGCCGCCCTCCAGATCCAGGGCGACTACGTCCGCTCCAGCTACGAGGGCCTCGTCGCCCAGACCTCGAAGATCAGCCAGCTCGCCGTCAACACGGCCAAGGAAGCGGCTGCTCCCTTCGAGGGCCTGATGAAGAAGGCCGCGTAAGCGCTTCCTCCCAAGTTTCGTTGCGTAACGAACGCCCGGCTTCGCGCCGGGCGTTTTCGTTTGGCCACAATGAAAGGCTACCCGATTCGGGCCGGCATGCGTTGTGCTACGATATGGCCTGGGAACCGCGGGGCGCGCCTCTGGCGAAGCGGCGTCGCGGCCTCTAGATTAGGCAACGTGCGCGCGTGGGCGCGATTGAGGAGTTGAGCGCGGGATGAGGGAGCGGGTCGGCTTTCAGCGCTGGCTTGAGCGTGCTGCCGGGAGCGAATCGGGCGGCGGCGATGACGGCCGCTCCGGCACCGCCATCATCACCAAGCCCAAGGCGAAGACCAAGCGCCCGAATCTCTACCGGGTGCTGCTGCTCAACGACGACTACACGCCGATGGAATTCGTGGTCCTCGTGCTCGAGCGCTTCTTCAACAAGAGCCGCGACGATGCGACCCGCATCATGCTGCACGTGCACCAGAACGGCGTCGGCGAATGCGGCATCTTCACCTACGAGGTCGCCGAGACCAAGGTGACCCAGGTGATGGATTTCGCGCGCAAGCACCAGCATCCGCTGCAATGCGTGATGGAAAAGAAATAGCCGGGATCGGTGCGGCGTTTCGCCTGCGGCGGGGCGCTGGCAAAGGCCGGGACGGTGGCCGATCTTCCCGCAAGGCGCGTCGCGCGGGCCGGGATCGACAGAGCTGAAAGAGAGGGGGCCATGCCGAGCTTCTCACGTAGCCTGGAGCAAGCGCTCCACCGGGCCCTGGCGCTCGCCGGCGAGCGCCGCCACGAATATGCGACGCTGGAGCACTTGCTCCTGGCGCTTGTCGACGACCAGGACGCCGCGGCCGTCATGCGGGCCTGCAACGTCGATCTCGACGTCCTGCGGCGCAATCTCGTCGAATATGTCGATACCGAACTGGCCAATCTCGTCGTCGACAGCCGGCAGGATTCGAAGCCGACCGCGGGCTTCCAGCGCGTCATCCAGCGCGCGGTGATCCACGTGCAGTCCTCGGGGCGCGAGGAGGTGACGGGCGCCAACGTGCTGGTCGCGATCTTCGCCGAGCGGGAGAGCCATGCGGCCTATTTCCTGCAAGAGCAGGAAATGACCCGCTACGACGCGGTCAACTACATCAGCCACGGCATCGCCAAGCGGCCGGGACTCGCCGAGAGCCGGCCGCCGCGCGGGGCCGAGGAGGAATCCCACGAGCGCCCCGCCGGCAACGAGGAAGGGGCGCAGCAGAAGAAGAAGGGCGAAGCGCTGGAGACCTACTGCGTCAACCTCAACAAGAAGGCGAAGGAGGGCAAGATCGACCCTCTGATCGGGCGCGAGGCCGAGGTCCAGCGCACGATCCAGGTCCTCTGCCGCCGGCAGAAGAACAACCCGCTTCTCGTCGGCGATCCGGGCGTCGGCAAGACGGCCATCGCCGAGGGTCTCGCGCGCAAGATCGTGCGCGGCGAAGTGCCGGAGGTGCTGGAGAACTCGACCGTCTTCTCGCTCGACATGGGCACGCTGCTTGCCGGCACGCGCTATCGCGGCGATTTCGAGGAGCGGCTGAAGCAGGTCGTCAAGGAGATCGAGGCGCATCCCAACGCCATCATGTTCATCGACGAGATCCACACCGTCATCGGGGCGGGCGCGACCTCGGGCGGGGCGATGGACGCCTCGAACCTGCTCAAGCCCGCCCTCTCGGCCGGCACTTTGCGCTGCATCGGCTCGACCACCTACAAGGAATACCGCCAGTATTTCGAGAAGGACCGGGCGCTGGTGCGCCGGTTCCAGAAGATCGACGTCAACGAGCCCTCGATCCCGGACACGATCGAGATCGTGAAGGGGCTGAAGCCCTATTACGAGGAGTTCCACAAGCTCCGCTTCACGGGCGAGGCGATCAAGGCCGCCGTCGAATTGTCGGCGCGCTACATCAACGACCGCAAGCTGCCGGACAAGGCGATCGACGTGATCGACGAGACCGGCGCCTCGCAGATGCTGATCCCGGAGCACCGGCGCAAGAAGACGATCGGCATCAAGGAGATCGAGGCGACCATCGCCACCATGGCGCGCATTCCGCCCAAGACCGTCTCCAAGGACGATGCGGAGGTGCTGGCCAATCTCGAGGCGACGCTGAAGCGCGTCGTCTACGGCCAGGACGCGGCCATCTCGGCGCTGACGGCCTCGATCAAGCTCGCCCGCGCGGGCCTGCGCGATCCCGAGAAGCCGATCGGCGCCTATCTTTTCGCCGGGCCGACCGGCGTCGGCAAGACGGAGGTCGCCAAGCAGCTCGCCGCCTCGCTCGGCGTCGAGATGCTGCGCTTCGACATGTCCGAATACATGGAGCGCCACACGGTCTCGCGGCTGATCGGCGCCCCGCCCGGCTATGTCGGCTTCGACCAGGGCGGCCTCCTCACCGACGGCGTCGACCAGCACCCGCATTGCGTGCTGCTGCTCGACGAGGTCGAGAAGGCCCATCCCGACCTGTTCAACATCCTGTTGCAGGTCATGGACCACGGCAAGCTCACCGACCATAACGGCAAGCAGATCGATTTCCGCAACGTCATCATCATCATGACGACGAACGCGGGGGCTTCCGACCTCGCGCGCGCGGCCTACGGCTTCACGCAGAGCAAGCGCGAGGGCGACGACGTCGAGGCCATCAACCGCCTCTTCGCGCCCGAGTTCAGGAACCGGCTCGACGCCATCATCTCCTTCGGCCGCCTGGCCAAGGAGGTGGTCGCGAAGGTGGTGGACAAGTTCGTCCTTCAGCTCGAGGCGCAGCTCGCCGACCGCAACGTCGTCATCGAGCTGTCCGACGAGGCGCGGGACTGGCTCTGCGAGAACGGCTACGACGAGGCGATGGGCGCGCGGCCCATGGCGCGGCTCATCCAGTCCACCATCAAGACCCCGCTCGCGGACGAGGTGCTGTTCGGCCGCCTCAAGGGAGGGGGCGCCGTCCGCGTCGTCCTCGCGACGGACGAGGCCGGCAAGCAGAGCCTCGGCTTCGAATATCCCGAGGGGCCGGTCACGCCCCGCCCCGAGAAGATCGTCGAGAGCGCGGCCAGGAAGGTGAAGCGGAAATCCCGCACCGAGCCGAAAAAGCGGCCGGGATCGCGCGATCCCGGTAGCGGGGAGGGCGGCGGAGGATTACGCACGCCGAGAGTTCCGCTGGTACGTGTGTGATGAGTGACCTCCATGCAGGGCCGCTGAAGGAATCCTCCCCGGAGGATGAGCACCACGCGGGGCCGCTGCCGAAATCGAAGGAGCCCCCGCCTCCGCGCGTGCGGAAAAGCTGGCGGGAGCCGGGGTGGGAGCGGCGGCGGCGCCGCCGCTTCGTGGAGGAGATTCTCGGCTGGATCCTCGTCCCCATCATCCTGATAGCGATCTATTGGGGCGTGAAGGCGGGGCTGGCGGCGCTCGGGACCGACCTGACCTCCCTCATCCAGGGCATCAAGACGGCCATCGGCAGTTCCGGCGGAAGCCGCTGAGCGGCCGGGATTCACACGCTCCCGTCCATCATCCCTTCTCCCCTGTCATCCCCGGTGGCCCGAAGGGCCGGGAAGGGGATCCAGGAGGGCTCGCTTGCGGCTCTGGATCCCCTTCCCCTCCGCTTCGCTCCGGCCGGGGATGATAGGGTGTTCAGTAGCACAAGCGATCTCAGCCCTCGCCGCCGATGGCGCGGCGGATATTGCTGCGGAAGACCTGCACGCCGATCCGCTTTTCCACATCGGCGAGATATTGCGCGAGCAGATCGTCGGTGAGGAGCGTGCGGAGCTGGCGCTCGGCGCCGGCGGCTTCCTGGGTCGTGGTCATGAAGGGCGGCACCGTCGCCCCGGTCACCTTGAACACGATGCGGCTCTCGTCGTCGGGCGCGGCGCTGCCCCCCTTGCCGACCGGCGTCGCGAAGAGAAGCGTGATGGCGACGACGGGCAATCCGTCCCTGGCCTTGCCGCGCTCGATATCGGTGGCCGTCTCGCGCTTGAGGCCGAGTTCGGCGGCGAGCGCTTCCATGCTCTCGCCCTTGTCGATCCGCCCGACGAGAATCTGTGTCTTCTCCGCCAGCAGCCGCGCCACTTCCGCTTTCCGCCATTCCGCAACGACCTGATCGCGGACCTCCGCGAGGGGGCGGTCGCGGGCGGGATCGATTCCCGTCACGTCGAACCAGACATAGCCGCCGTCGGGGGTGTTCACGGCCTCGTTGTCGGCGCCGACATCGCTGCGGAAGATCGCCGCCGCGAGGGCGGCTTGGCCGCCGAGGGCCGCGACCGGCTGGCCGGACTTGTCGCGGCCGCCGCGATCGACCGCGGGCACCTCGACCAGCGGGAGGTTCTTGTCCTTCGCGATCTCGGCCAGGGTCTTGGCGCCGGCCCTCTGGTCCTCGATCGCGTCGTGCAGCGACTGGATCTCGTTCCGGGCGCGCTCGCGGGCGATCTCCGCCTTCACCTCGCCCGCCACCTCCTCGAAGGGCTTGAGGGTGCTCTTCTCGATCTTCGTCACGTGGAGCAGCGCGGTCCCGAACCGCCCCGCGACCGGCTCGCTGACGCCTCCCTCGGGCAGGGCGAAGGCGGCCTCGGCGCTCGCCTCGTCCAGCATCTCGCCCCGCGTGAGCGTGCCGAGGTTGAGGGTCGCGTCGTCGACCTTGTTCTCCCTGGCGATCTCCTCGAAGGTGGCGCCGGCCTTGATCTTCGCCGAGGCCGCCTCGGCCTGCTCCCGGGTCGGGAAGATGATCTGCTGGATGGTGCGCTTCTCGGGCGCGCCGAAGCGCGTGTCCTTCACGCGGGCGTAATAGGCGCGGGCATCCTCGTCCGAGACCGCGTCCGGCTTGGCGAGAATCGCAGGGCTGATCGCGAGCAGCGTCGCGCTGCGATATTCGGGCGAGCGGAAGGAGGATTTCCGCTCGTCGTGAAAGGCCTGCAGCTTCGCCTCGTCGGGCGCCGGCACCTCGCCCGCGGCGCTCGCCGGCAGGCGGACGAACTCGGCCGAGCGTCTCTCGGCCTGGTAGCGATGCACGGCTTCGCGCATCGCGAGCGGGATGCGCAAGGCGCCCGAAACGGCCTCGGCGAGCTGCTGGCGCGCCATGACGAAGCGCTGCTCGCGCACATATTGCGCCTCGCTCATCCCGCTCTGGCGCAGCACGTCGTAGAAGAGGGTCCGGTCGAAGAGGCCGCCCGGCCCCTTGAAGCTGGGATCGGCCTGGATCGCCTTGACGACGGTCTCGTCGGAGATGTGGAGGCCGTAGCGTTGCGTCTCGTGGTCGAAGGCGGTCTCGGAGATCAGGCGCGCCAGCACCCGGTCCTCGAGCCCGAAGGCGCGCGCCTGCTCGGGCGTGATGGAGCGGCCGGTGCGGCGGATCAGCGCCTGGTATTCGAGCTGGTAGGCGTTGCGGAACGCCTCGGCCGGGATGTCGACGCCGCCGACCGTCGCGACCTGCGTCCGCACCCCGCCCCGGAAGATGTCGCCGATGCCCCAGATGGCGAAGCTGATGATCAGGAAGCCGAACATGATCGCCACGATCACGCGGCCGACCCAGCTCTGACCGATCCTGTTGATCCCTCGAAGCATCCTGTCCGTCCCGTTCCGCCGCCCGCCCTACCGTAACCGGGCCCGCCCGGAAAGAGTGGGCGGGCGCGCGCGTTGCCGCGCCGGGCGGCCTCTGCTACGCCCCGCGCGATCTTTGGAGGACCGAATGGCGGGCAGGCGGCCGAAACCCCTCGTGGCGGGCAATTGGAAGATGAACGGCGTCAAGCGCTCGCTCGGCGTCATCGCCGAGATCGGGCTCGGCTATACGGCCGAGCTGCGCTCCCGCGCCGATCTTCTCGTCTGCCCGCCGGCGACGCTTCTCCAGGCCGCCGCCGTTGTCGCTCTCGGCTCGCGCGTGGCGGTGGGCGCGCAGGATTGCCACGCCAAGGCCAGCGGCGCGCATACGGGCGACCTGTCGGCCGAGATGCTGGTCGAATCCGGCGCGACGCATGTCATCGTCGGACATTCCGAGCGCCGCACCGATCACGGCGAGAGCGATGCCGCCGTGAAGGCCAAGGCCGAGGCGGCCCTCGCCGCGGGACTGACCGCCATCGTCTGCGTGGGCGAGACGCGCGAGGAGCGCGAGGCGGGCCGGGCGCTCGCCGTCGTCGGCGCACAGGTCCGGGGCTCGCTGCCCGCGGGGGCGAGCGCCGCGAGCATCGTCGTCGCCTACGAGCCCGTCTGGGCGATCGGCACCGGCCTCGTGCCGACGCTCGCCGATGTCGAGGCGATGCATGCCGATATCCGCCGTGTGCTGGACGAGATGGTAGGAGCCGAAGCCGCCGGCATCCGCATCCTCTATGGCGGCTCGGTGAAGCCGGGCAATGCCCGCGAATTGCTCGGCGTGGCGAATGTCGACGGCGCGCTCGTCGGCGGGGCGAGCCTCGTCGCGAAGGATTTCCTCGGGATCGCGGCGGCATATGCCTGAGATTCCAGGCTCGCGGCTCCGTCTCGGAGACAGCCTGCCTCCTGCGTAACCGCGCCGCCTTTCATTTGCCGCCTGTCACGTGCTAGGGAGCCCGCAATTGCGCCGGCCGGTCCGCCCGCGCTCTCGAGTTCCCTATGCAAACCGTCATCATCGTCATCCATCTTCTCGTCGTTCTCGCGCTCATCGGCGTCGTGCTGTTGCAGCGCTCCGAGGGCGGCCTCGGCCTCGGCGGCGGGGGAGGGGGCGGCGTCGGCGGCTTCATGACCGGGCGCGGACAGGCCAATGCGCTGACGCGCGCCACCGCGATCCTCGCGACGGCTTTCTTCGCGACCAGCCTCATCCTCGGCATCATGGCCCATCGGGGCTCGGCGCCGAAATCGATCTTCGACGGCTCGGGCTCGCCCGCAGGCCAGCCCGCAGCGCCGGACAGCCCCGCCTCCGGCGGCGAGCCGCCGCTTCAGCTCGGCACGCCTCCGGCCGCGCCCGCCGCCCCGGCGACGCCGGCCGCGCCGCCGCCGCCCCAGGTGCCGCAGTCGCGCTGATCCTCGCCCCGGCGCGAATCCTCCCCGCGATCGGCGCGCTTCCGTCCACCCGTGGTGGGCGGAAGGGTGCCGCGCGTTTTGAGCCCTGTTCAAACCCTCCATCGACGGTTAAGCGGAAAACCCCATGACGCGGTATGTCTTCATCACCGGCGGCGTGGTCTCCTCGCTCGGCAAGGGTCTCGCTTCGGCCGCTCTCGGCGCGCTTCTCCAGGCGCGCGGCTTCAAGGTCCGCCTGCGCAAGCTCGACCCCTATCTCAACGTCGATCCGGGCACGATGAGCCCCTATCAGCACGGCGAGGTCTTCGTGACCGACGACGGCGCGGAGACCGACCTCGACCTCGGCCATTACGAGCGCTTCACCGGGCGCCCCTGCACGAAGTCCGACAACATCACGACCGGCCGCATCTACCAGGACATCATCGCCAGGGAGCGGCGCGGCGACTATCTCGGTGCGACCATCCAGGTGATCCCGCACGTCACCAACGCCATCAAGGAATTCATCCTCGACGGCAACGAGGGCTTCGATTTCGTCCTCGTGGAGATCGGCGGCACGGTCGGCGACATCGAGGGCCTGCCCTTCTTCGAGGCGATCCGCCAGCTCGGCCAGGAGCTGGATCGCGGACAGGCCCTCTTCGTCCACCTGACGCTCCTGCCCTTCATCCCTTCGGCGGGTGAATTGAAGACCAAGCCGACGCAGCATTCGGTCAAGGAGCTGCGCTCCATCGGCATCCAGCCCGACATCCTCCTCTGCCGCTGCGACCGCGAGATTCCGGCGGACGAGCGGCGCAAGCTCGCCCTGTTCTGCAACGTCCGCGAGAGCGCGGTGATCGAGGCGCGCGACGTCGGCACCATCTACGAAGTGCCGCTCTCCTACCACCGCTCCGGGCTCGACGAGGAAATCCTGCGGATTTTCGGCGTGCGCCAGTCGAAGAATCCCGATCTGTCGCGCTGGGACACGATCGTCGAGCGCACCCGCAATCCCGAGGGCGAGGTCACGATCGCGATCGTCGGCAAATATACCGGCCTCAAGGACGCCTATAAGTCGCTCATCGAGGCGCTCCACCACGGCGGCATCGCCAACCGGGTGAAGGTCCATCTCGACTGGATCGAGAGCGAGATCTTCGAGAAGGAGGATCCAGCCCCCTTCCTGGAAGGCGTCAACGGCATCCTCGTGCCGGGGGGCTTCGGGCAGCGCGGAGCCGAGGGCAAGATCCGCGCGGCCCGGTTCGCGCGCGAGCGGGCGGTGCCCTATTTCGGCATCTGCTTCGGCATGCAGATGGCGGTGATCGAGGCCACGCGGGCTTTGGCCGGGGTTCCCGAGGCGGGCTCGACGGAATTCGGCCCGACGAGCGAGCCCGTGGTCGGGCTCCTGACCGAATGGCTGCGCGGAAACGAACTCGAGACGCGCCTCGCCTCGGGCGATCTCGGCGGCACGATGCGGCTCGGCGCCTATCCGGCCCGGCTGCGCAAGGGCAGCCGGGTGGCGGAAATCTACGGCACGACCGAGATTTCCGAGCGCCACCGCCATCGCTACGAGGTCAACATGGCCTATCGCGACCGGCTGGAGGAGAAGGGCCTCGTCTTTTCCGGGCTCTCGCCGGACGGCATCGTGCCGGAAATCGTCGAACTGACGGGCCATCCCTGGTTCGTCGGGGTCCAGTTCCACCCGGAGCTGAAATCGCGCCCCTTCGATCCGCACCCGCTCTTCACGAGCTTCGTCGGCGCCGCGCTCGAGAAGTCGCGCCTGATGTAGGGGCGGCCTCCCCAACTCTTTCGTCGAACGGAGCCGGACGTGACAGCGATTGCGGGGCTGGAAAGCTTCCTCACCTATTTCGTCACCGCGACCGCGCTCGTCGCGCTCTATCTCCTCGTCTACACGCAGGCGACCTCGCGCAACGAATTCTCCCTCATCCGCCAGAACGTCCTTTCGGCCGCCCTGGCCCTGGGCTTCAGCCTTGTCGGCTTCGCGCTGCCGCTCTCCAGCGCCGTCGTCTATGCCCAGGGCGTCCTCGATGCGGTGGTCTGGGGCGTCGTCGCGATCGGCGTGCAGATCCTGACCTATTGGCTCGTGCGCCTGATCGTGCCGCGCCTGTCGGACCGCATCGCCGCGGGCGAGATGTCCGCGGCCCTCTTCCTCGGCGCGGCCTCGCTCGCGGCCGGCATCGTCAACGCCGCCGCGATGCGGTAGCCGCGGCGGCGAAACGCTCCCGACATCTTGCGCGGATACATCCCATTCGGGATGCTCCCGTGGCGCGGCGCCGGAGGAATTCGCCATGACGATCACAAGGATGCTCACGGCCTGCGGGATCGCGGCTGCAATCGCGGCCCCGCTGGTCCTCGCGGGCATGCAGGAGGCCCGGGCGCAGGGCGAATGCGAGAGCCTCTGGCAACGGCGCAATTCGATCTATGCCCGCAACGGCTATTGCTTCCGCACCGCCCGGGCGCGCGCGGTCTTCGGCCCCGGCTGCTTCCCGCCCTATGGGGAACTGTCCCGCGCCGAGCGGCGCGAGGTCAACCGGATCCAGGCCGAGGAGGATGCCCTCGGCTGCCCGCGCTGAGGGTCTTGCGATTCGGATAGGGGACGCTGCCGCCGCATGTGAGCCATGTGGATTCATGCAGGGGCGTCCCGCGGCCGCCGGCGCTTTTGCTGCCGTTCCCGGCGGGCTAGTCTCCTGGCCCAGCAGGAGGATGGAGCCGCATGGAATATCTGCACACCATGGTCCGCGTCACCGATCTCGACGCCTCGCTCGATTGGTATTGCAACAAGCTCGGCCTCGTCGAGATTCGCAGGCGCGAGAGCGAGCAGGGGCGGTTCACGCTGGTCTTCCTGGCCGCGCCGGGGGATCTCGAGGCGGCGAAGAGCGCCAGCGCGCCGCTGCTCGAACTGACCTATAACTGGGACCCCGAGACCTATACGGGCGGGCGCAGCTTCGGCCATCTCGCCTACCGCGTCGACGACATCTACGAGACCTGCCGGAAGCTGATGGAGGCGGGGGTGACCATCAACCGTCCGCCTCGGGACGGCCATATGGCGTTCGTGCGCTCGCCCGACAACATCTCCATCGAGCTTTTGCAGAAGGGAGAGCACAAGGCGCCGGCCGAGCCCTGGCTGTCCATGCCCAATACCGGGACCTGGTAGGCCGCGATGAAGGCGGTGCGCACGGACCGGGAACTGGAATGCCCCGCCATCGATGCGGGGCTCCGGGCGCGCGGCGTCGATCTCGTGACCCTTCCCGACGGCATCCCGGAAGCCGATCTGATCAGGGAGGTCGGCGACGCCGACCTCCTCCTGATGTGCTACACGCCGGTCACGGCGCGCGTGATCGAGGGGGCCCCGAACCTGCGGGGGATCGTGAAATACGGCGTCGGGATCGACGCGATCGACATCCCGGCCGCGAGCGCCCGCGGCATCCCCGTCGTCAACGTGCCCGAATATGCGGAGGAGACCGTCGCCGAGGGCGCTTTCGCGCTCCTGATCGCGCTCGCGAAGCGCCTGCCGGCCATCTCGCGGGCGGTCCAGGCGGAGGGCTGGATCTGGCCCGGGCAGGGTTGGCTCGGCCGGGACATTGCCGGGAGAACCCTCGGCCTCGTCGGCTTCGGCAAGATCGGCCGCTCGATGGCTCGTATGGCGGGGCGCGGCTTTCGCGCCCGAATCCTCGCCTATGATCCCCACGTCGATGCGGCGGCCATGGCCGAGCACGGGGTGGAGAAGGCCGGGAGCCTGCACGAGATGCTGCGCGTCAGCGACTTCGTGTCCCTGCATGCGGTCCTGAACGGAGAGACGCGACACGTGATCGGCGAGGCCGAGCTTGCCTGCCTGAAGCCGTCCGCGATCCTGGTCAATGTCGCGCGGGGCGCGCTCATCGACGAGCGGGCGCTGGTCGACGCGGTCCTCGCCGGGCGCCTCGGCGGGCTCGGCCTCGACGTCTATTCCCGCGAGCCCCTGGCCAGGGAGGGGCATCCGCTGAGTCCCCTCTTCGGGCGCGACGAGGTCATCCTCTTCCCGCACCTGACCTTCTTCACGGAGGAGGCGATGCAGCGCCTGTCCGACGACACGCTGGCGCGCTGCTTCGAGATCCTGGAGGGCCGGCCGGTCACGATCCGCTCGCGTGATCCGCGCCTGCGGGCGCAGGAGCGGGGCGTGCGCTTCGCCTGACGGCCTGCCCGGACCCGGTCAGCGAGGCTGGCCCGTGAGGGTGTCCAGGGGAAAGGCGATCTCGATCGTGAGTTCGCCGTCGCTCCAGTTCCGGGAGATCTGCCCCATCATGCCCTGGAGAGCGGCCTGTTCGAGCTTCGTGCCGAATCCCTCCTGCCGGGGCCCGGAGGCGACGACGCCCTCGCTCCGCTCGATCCATCGGACGAGGAGGCGGTCGCCGTCCTTGGCGACCTCGATGTCGAGCCGGCCTTGCGGGGAGGAGAGCGCACCGTATTTGGCGGCGTTCGTCGACAGCTCGTGCAGCAGCAGGGCGGCCGAGGTCAGCGAATTGCGCGCCAGCGGCACGTCGTCTCCCGTGATCGCGATATGCGAGCCATGCTCGTGCCGGTAGGGCGCGAGGATCGCCTCCAGCAGCGTCAGGAAGGTGGCCTCGGTGCCGGGCTGGCTCGCGCCGTCGATGTCGTGCAGCGTCAGGCTGTGGGCGCGGGCGAGGGCGTGCAGGCGCCCGCGCAGATCGGTGGCGAGTTCGGTGGCGGTCGTGGCGCCTCTCGCGCTCAGGGAGACGAGGCCCGAGGCCAGGCTGAACAGGTTCTTGATGCGATGCTGGATTTCCCGCAGCAGGAGGGCCTGCTCGGCGCGGGCGCGCTTCTGCGCGGTCGCATCCTGCGCGATCTTCGAGGCGCCGAGGATGTCGCCCGCCTTGTTGCGGACCGGGGAAATCGTCACGCTGATGTCGATCAGCTCGCCGTCCTTGCGCCGCCGGACGGTCTCGAAATGCTCCACGACCTGCCCGGCCTTGATCCGGCGAAGGATGTCTTCCTCCTCGTGCAGCCGGTTCTCCGGGATGATGATGGTGATGGAGCGTCCGATGGCCTCAGCCGCGGTGAAGCCGAACAGGCGCTCGGCGCTGCGGTTCCAGCTCGTGATCACGCCGTCGAGCGTCTTGCTGAGGATGGCGTCGTTGGAATGCTCGACGATGGCCGCGAGCCAGGGATCCGCCTCCAGGGCCTCCGGGGCGGTCGCGAAGAAATGCGGAGTTTCGAGCGTCTTCGGCGGGCGCCCGGGGGGCCGCGCCGTCTCCGGGAACCTCGCGTCGGCCCGGCCTCGATTCCGGGAATGGCGATCGATCATTTGCCGATCGTGGCACGGCTCGGCGGCCTTCGCCAGATGGCGGGCCGGGCTCGAGCCTTTCGTCTTTCGACAGGAGCGAAAGGATGCGCCGCCGGGCTTGCGCGGCGGAGAGGACGGGCGGAAGGAGAATCCTCGCGGAGGCGCCGCCGCGGCAGGGGCGCCCATCCGCCTGGAGGAGCACCATGAAACTCGTCGTTCTGCCCGGAGACGGGATCGGGCCTGAGATTTCCGAAGCGACGATCCGGGTGCTCCGGCTCCTCGATCGCAGGCTTTCGCTCGGACTGACCTTCGAGACACACGAGATCGGCCTCGCCCGCCTCGCGAGGGACGGCTCGACCTTCCCCGACGAGGTGCTGAAGGCGGCGCGCGCGGCCGACGGCATCATCCTCGGGCCTGTCTCGCATTCCGACTATCCGGCGCGGGACAAGGGCGGCATCAACTGCTCGGCGCATCTGCGCGTCCAGCTCGACCTCTATGCCAATATCCGCCCCGCCCGGTGCCGTGAGGGGATCGCGCATTACGGCCGCACGCCGCTCGACCTCGTCATCGTGCGCGAGAACACGGAAGGCTTCTATGCCGACCGCACGATGTTCATGGGGACCGGCGAGTTCATGCCGACCCCCGACCTCGCCATCGCCATGCGCAAGGTGACGGCGCAAGGCTCGCGGCGCATCGCGAAGGCCGCCTTCGAGATCGCGAAGACGAGGCCCCGGCGCAAGCTGACCTATGTCCACAAGGTCAACGTGCTGAAGGTCTCCGACGCTCTGTTCCTGAAGGAATGCCGCGCGGTCGCGGGCGATTACCCGGATATCGAGGCGGATGACCAGCTCATCGATTCCATGACCGCGATGCTGGTGCGGGACGCGCAGCGCTTCGACGTCGTCGTCACGACCAACATGTTCGGCGACATCCTGTCCGACCTCGCCTCCGAGCTGTCGGGCAGCCTCGGGCTCGGCGGCGCCATCAATGCGGGCGACGCCCATTGCATGGCGCAGGCGCAGCACGGCTCGGCGCCCGACATCCAGGGGCAGGACAAGGCCAATCCCTGCTCGCTCATCCTGTCGGCCGCCATGCTGCTCGAATGGCTCGCCGGGAGGCGTGGCCGGCCGACTTTGCGCCGCGCGGCCGAGACGATCGACGCGGCGATCGACGAACTGGTGAAAAGCCCCGAGACCCGCACCGGCGATCTCGGCGGAGAACTCGGCACCAAAGCTTTCACCGACCGGCTTTGCGCCGAGATCGAGCGCAGGCTGTGAGATGGCGCTCAGGTTCTGCGCCAACCTGAACTTCCTGTTCACGGAGCTGCCGCTGCTCGACCGGTTCGCGGCGGCGGCCGAGGCGGGGTTCGAGGGCGTCGAGCTGCTGGTGCCCTACGAGGTCCCGGCGGCGGAGATCCGCCGGCGTCTCGACGCGGCCGGGCTCCGGCAGGTGCTTTTCAACAGCCCCTCCGGGGATCGGGCGCGCGGCGAGCGCGGCATGGCCTGCATCCCGGGCCGCGAGGCGCAGTTCCGCGATTCCGTGCGGCTCGCGCTCGACTATGCCGATGCCCTCGACTGCCGGCTCGTCCATCTCATGGCCGGAATCGTGCCGGGCGGGGTGCCTTACGATACGGCCGCCGCGCTCTACGCGATCAACCTCGCCTGGGCGGCGGAGCAGGCGCAGGCGGCCGGGGTCAAGCTCGCCATCGAGGCGATCAACGGGCGGGACATTCCGGGTTATTTCCTGCGCAGCCAGGAGCAGGCGGCCGCGATCGCGACCGCCCTCGGGCCCGAAAGGGTCGGCGTGCAATTCGATATCTACCACTGCCAGACCGCGCAGGGCGATGTCGCGCGGCGGCTCGAAGCCCTGATGCCGCTGATCGCGCACATACAGGTTGCCGACGTTCCCAAACGCCATGAGCCGGGCACGGGCGAGATCGGCTGGGACTTCCTCTTCGGCTGGATCGAGCGGCTCGGATATACGGGCTGGATCGGCTGCGAATACCAGCCGCGCGCCGGAACGGCGGCCGGCCTCTCCTGGCTCCGCCGTTTCGCGAGTGGGCGCGGCTGACGCCGCTTTGCGGGGCGGTTATTTCCCGCGCAACGCCTTCAGGACGGCGAAATCGGCATAGCCGTCGGTCACGAGGCCGTGGCGGGCCTGAAAACTGCGCAGCGCCTCGCGCGTCTTCGAGCCGTGCCGCCCGTCGGTTTCCCCCCGATAGAACCCGAGCTGGGCGAGGCGCTTCTGCACCTCGGTGCGCTCGGGATGGGAGAGCGCCTTCGCCGGCCAGGCGCGCGTGAAGGCGCCGCCCCCGGCGATGCGGTTCGCGAGATAGCCCACGCCCATGGCATAGGCATCCGACGAGTTATAGGCGCGGATGACCTCGAAATTGTCGCCGGCGAGGAAGATCGGCCCCTGGATGCCGGCCGGCATGAAGAGATTGGCGTTGCCCGAGCCGGGCAGGGCCTGCCCGTCCACGCGCCGCACCCCCATTGCCGCCCAGTCCCCGAAGCCGCGGCGATAGGTGCCGAGATCCATCCCGGCCGGGAGGCTCACCTCGACCAGCCAGGGGAGGCCGGGCTGCCAGCCCTTCCGGCGGAGGTAATTGGCCGTGGAGGCGAGCGCATCCGGCGCCGAGGTCCAGATATTCGGATGGCCGTCGCCATCGGCATCGACGGCATAGGCGAGATAGCTCGACGGCATGAACTGGGTCTGGCCCATGGCGCCGGCCCAGGAGCCTCTCATGCCCGCCGGCGTCACATGCCCGGCCTGGAGGATTTGCAGCGCCTGGATCAGCTCGTCGCGGAAGAAGGTGCCGCGATAGCGCATATGGGCGAGGGTGGCGAGCGAGCGGATGACGGAGAGCCCGCCCGTGTTGGCGCCGAAGCCGCTCTCCATGCCCCAGACCGCGAGCACGATTTCGCGCGGCACGCCGTAACTGCTCTCGACCCAGTCGAGCGTCGGGGAATAGGCGGCGGCCATGCGGCTCGCCTGGGCGAGGCGCGCGGGCGAGACCGAGCCGTTGACGTAGACCCAGATGGGCTTGGAGAATTCCGCCTGCTTCTTCGTGAGCGCCGCTACCTTCGGATCGGGCGTCACGCCGGACAGGGCCGCCTCGAAGATCTCGCGCGAGACGCCCGCGCGCTGGGCATCCGGCCAGAGGGCGGCGACGAAGGCCGAAAAATCCTCCTTCGGCGCCGTGCTCGCCTGCGGCGCGGCAGCGCCGTGCCTGGCGGCGACGGTCTTCGCCGGCTTGGCCTGGTGGGCGGGCTGAGCCTCGGCGCCGGAAGCGGCGAGGAGAGCGGCGAGGATCGGAGCGGCGAGGCGAAGGGAGGCGAGGGGCGGCATGCTATCGGGTCCGGCGGCGATCCGGTTGTGATCCAGGGCGGTGGCCTGATTAGGGCAGGCGCGAATCGTTCCCGACAGTGAACGCGCCCGGCGTTGACGGAATGTTGAGCATGGCCGGCAGGCATGGCGCATTTCCCGCTCTCGCGCGTTATCCGGGATTCCACACTCGGGAGACGCCGCCATGGACATCAAGCTTCGCCGCAGGGAAGCGCTCGCACTCCTCGCCGCCTCCCTCGTCGCCCCTGGCGCTGCGAGCGCTCAAGCGGAAGGGCTCAAGATCGGGACGGTCGGCTCCGGCCGGCTCGGGAAGGCGCTCGGCACGCTCTGGATCAAGGCGGGCCACAATGTGATGTTTTCCTCCCGCCATCCCGACCAGCTCAAGGACATGGCCGCGGCTCTCGGACCGAAGGCGAGCACGGGAACGCCGGCCGAGGCCGCCGCCTTCGGCGACGCCGTGCTGGTCGCCGTGCCCTATGGCGCGATGGAGCAGGTGGGACGCGATCTCGCCGGAATCTGGCGCGGCAAGCCCGTGCTCGATGCGGGCAACGCGGTCGCCCCGCGCGACGATCCGGCGATCGTGGAGGCGGTCTCCCGGCGCGGCATCGGCGTGGTGGCGCGCGAGATGCTTCCGGGAGCGCATGTCGTGCGGGTCTTCAACACCATGGGGGCGGCGAAATTCGCTGCCCTCGGCTTCCGCGAGCCGCGCATCGGCATGCCGCTCGCCGGCGACGATCCGCAGGCCGTGCAGGTCGCCGAACGGCTCGTGCGCGATATCGGCTTCGAGCCGGTCCTCGTCGGCGGCCTCGACCGGGCGCGCCTCTTCCAGCAGCGCGAGCCGTTCTGGCAGGCGGCGCAGGAGGAGCTGTCCGCGGCGGAATTGCGCAAGCGCCTTCCGCCTTCCTGAGGGGGGGCTATCCCTCTTCGGCCCTCAGCACGATCAGCCGCGCGCCCTCGGCGACCTGCTGCCCGGCTTCGGCCAGGACCTCCGCGACCTCGCCGTCAGAGGGGGCGAGGAGGGCGTGCTCCATCTTCATCGCCTCCAGGACGGCGAGGCGGTGGCCCCTGGTGACGCGCTCGCCCGGGGCCACGAAGACGGCGACGACCTTGCCGTGCATCGGCGCCTTGACCGTGCCGCCCTCGTCGAGATGTTCGAGATCGACATCGAAGGGATCGAAGAAGGCGACTCGGGTCTGGCGCCCCTCGTGGACGGCGAGCACGGCGTCCCCCGCGACGACCAACTCGCCACGCCCCTTGTCGAAGGTGTCGCGATGCGTGGCGTCGCTCCAGCCGAGTTCAGGGCATGCGTCATACCCGGAGGAGGGAATGGCCACGCGGACGCGTTCCTGCTCGTCCCAGGCGAGATCGACCGCGACCTTCTCCCCCTCGACGCTCAGGAGGACCGGACTGCGCCGCGGCCCGGAGAACTGGAAGGCGTCGCGCCGCCGCCACGGGTCTCGCCCCCAGGTGACATGCCCCTGTCCGGCGACCTTCAGGGCAGGGGGATTGAGGGCCCGGTCGTGAAGTTCGAGCAGCTTCACGGCCGCGGCGGCGACGGCCGCGCGGCGGTCGCCGGGGGCCACGAGCGCGCCGAGATTGCGGTCGATGAAGCCCGTATCGAAGGTGCCGGACCGGAAGCCCGGCGCGTCGCACAGGGTCCGCAGGAACGCGACATTCGTCTTCGGCCCCGCGACGACGGTTCGGCCGAGTGCCGTTGAGAGGCGGTCCAGCGCCTCGTCGCGCGTCTCGCCGCGCGCGATGACCTTGGCGATCATCGGATCGTAGAACGGGGTCACGGCGTCGCCCTCGCGCACCCCCGTATCGACCCGCACGCCCTCGCCTCCCGGAAGGCCGAGCGCCCAGAGCCTGCCCGTCGAGGGCAGGAATCCGGAGGCCGGGTCCTCGGCATAGAGCCGCGCCTCAACCGCATGGCCGCGAATGACGAGGTCGTCCTGGGAGAAGGGGAGGGGATGGCCGGCGGCGACGTGGAATTGCAGCTCGACGAGGTCGAGCCCCGTGATCGCCTCCGTGACCGGATGCTCGACCTGGAGACGCGTATTCATCTCCATGAAATAGAAGCGGTCGGGCCGCAGGCCCTCGCGCCCGTCGGCGATGAACTCGACGGTGCCCGCGCCGCGATAGCCCACGGCCTTCGCGGCCTCGGTCGCGGCGCGGCCCATGATCGCGCGCATCTCTTCCGGCATGCCGGGGGCGGGCGCCTCCTCGATCACCTTCTGGTGCCGGCGCTGGAGCGAGCAGTCGCGCTCGAAGAGGGAGACGGCGTTGCCGTGCCCGTCCGCGAAGACCTGGATCTCGACATGGCGCGGCGAGAGCACGTATTTCTCGACGAGGACGCGCGGATCGCCGAATGCGCTCGCGGCCTCGCGCTGCGCGCTTTCGAGCGCAGCCTCGAACTCCATCTGCTTGTCGACGCGGCGCATGCCCTTGCCGCCGCCGCCCGCCACCGCCTTGATCAGCACCGGATAGCCGATCTCGTAGGCTTTCCGGCGCAGGAAGTCCGGCTCCTGGCGCTCGCCGTGATAGCCCGGCACGATCGGGACGCCCGCCTTCTCGGCGAGCGCCTTGGCGGCGTCCTTGAGCCCCATTGCCCGAATGGCCGAGGCGGGCGGTCCGACGAAGACGATGCCAGCCGCCTCGCAAGCCTCGGCGAATTCCGCACGCTCCGAGAGGAAGCCGTAGCCCGGATGGATGCAGTCGGCCCTGGCCTTCCGCGCGGCCTCGACGATGGCCTCGATCCGCAGATAGCTTTCGGCCGCGGGAGCCGGGCCGATGCGGTGGGCCTCGTCGGCCTCCGCGACATGCATCGCGTCCCTGTCGGCATCCGAATAGACCGCGACGGTCCGCAGGCCGAGACGCCTTGCGGTGCGGAACACCCGGCAGGCGATCTCGCCCCGGTTGGCGACGAGGACGGAGGTGAGGGTCTTCATCCTGGCATCCCTTCCCCTCGGTCATGGCCGGGCTCGATCCGGCCGTCCCGGTCGGGGCGCGAGAGTTTCGGGATGGCCGGGACGAGCCCGGCCATGACGGCGATCGGAGCTACATCCGGAACACGCCGAACCTCGTCTCCGGGATCGGCGCGTTGAGGGTGGCGGAAAGGGCGAGGCCGAGGACGCGGCGGGTCTCGGAGGGCAGGATGATGCCGTCGTCCCAGAGCCGCGCGGTCGCGAAATAGGGCGAGCCTTCCGCCTCGATCTGGCTTCGGATCGGGGCCTTGAAGGCGTCCTCCTCCTCGGCCGACCATGCCTTGCCCTCGGCCTCGATATTGTCGCGCCGCACCGTGGCGAGGACCGAGGACGCCTGCTCGGCCCCCATCACCGAGATGCGCGAATTGGGCCAGGTGAAGAGGAAGCGCGGTCCGTAGGCGCGCCCGCACATGCCGTAATTGCCCGCGCCGTAGGAGCCGCCGACGAGCACGGTGATCTTCGGCACGGCGGCGGTCGCGACGGCGGTGACGAGCTTCGCCCCGTTCCTGGCAATGCCGCCGGCCTCGTAGTCGCGCCCGATCATGAAGCCGGTGATGTTCTGGAGGAACAGGAGCGGGATGCGGCGCTGGCAGCACAGCTCGATGAAATGTGCCCCCTTCAGCGCGCTCTCCGAATAGAGGATGCCGTTATTGCCGAGGATGCCGACCGGCATGCCCCAGAGCCGGGCGAAGCCGGTGACGAGCGTCGTCGCGTAGAGGCGCTTGAACTCGTCGAATTCGGACCCGTCCACGAGCCGGGCGATCACCTCGCGGATGTCGTATTGCTTCTTGAGGTCGGTCGGCACGATCGCCTCGAGGTCGTCGGCCGCATAGCGGGGCTCGGCCGGCTCGGCGAGGTCGAGCCCGGGCGCCTTGACGGTGTTCAGCGTGCCGACGATCCGGCGCAGGATGGCGAGGGCATGGATGTCGTCGGTCGCGTAGTGATCGGCGACGCCCGAGAGGCGCGCATGGACGTCGGCGCCGCCGAGATCCTCCGCGCTCACGATCTCGCCCGTCGCCGCCTTCACGAGGGGCGGCCCGCCGAGGAAGATGGTGCCCTGCCGGCGCACGATGATGGATTCGTCCGACATGGCCGGCACATAGGCGCCGCCTGCCGTGCAGGAACCCATCACGCAGGCGATCTGCGGAATGCCGAGAGCGGAGAGGGTCGCCTGGTTGTAGAAGATGCGGCCGAAATGCTCCCGGTCCGGGAAGACCTCCGTCTGCTGGGGCAGGTTCGCCCCGCCCGAATCGACGAGATAGAGGCAGGGCAGCCGGTTCTCGCGCGCGATCTCCTGGGCGCGCAGATGCTTCTTCACCGTCATCGGATAATAGGTGCCGCCTTTGATCGTCGCGTCGTTGCAGACGATCATGACCTCGCGGCCGCAGACGCGCCCGATCCCCGCGATCATGCCGGCGGCGTGGATGTCCCCTCCATACATGTCGCAGGCCGCGAGGGACCCGATCTCCAGGAAGGGCGAGCCCGGATCGAGCAGCCGCAGCACCCGCTCGCGCGGGAGCAGCTTGCCGCGCGCCACATGACGGTCGCGCGCTCGCTTGCTGCCGCCTTCCGCGGCGGCCTCGCGTCTCGCGATCAGCTCCTCGCGAAGCCCTGCCCAGGCCGCGCGATTCGCCCGGGCCTCCTCCGATCCCAATTCGCTCGCTGACTGAATGACGGGCACGGTCGCTTCCTGGCCGGGGGAGGGGCGATAAAATCAGGTCGCGGCCGGCAAGCAAAGAGGGAGCGGCCGGGGGATGCAGCCCCCGATTCAGGGACGCGGCCAGATAGCCCCGAGCGGTGTCGCCGCCTTGGCACGAGGGCTGCGAAGCCGGTAGCGATGGGCTGGGATGACCGGAGACGCCTCATGAAAGGGATCGTTCCGCTGGTTGCGATAGCTCTCGGCGCCTGGAGCGGCGATGCCGCTGCGGCGGTAGTCTGGACGTGCGAGGTGCTTCATTCCTACGGCCTCGCTGCTGCCGGCGCGCACGAGCCGGATGCTGCAGGCAGCTATGTCGGCGACCGCTTCACGGTCAACGACGACACGGGCGCAGTCGCGGGCCCGCATCTCGGGATGATGCAGGAGTGGACAGGCGTGAAGCGACGCTTCGGAGCGGATATGGACGGCCTCCAGTCGATCCGTTCCGCGGACGGCCGGCCGCTTCAGCATCTTTATGTGGAGACCTTTACGCGCCGCGCCGCCAAGCCCTTCGTGATCGCCGACCTGGATATCGGCGCGACGCGCACGGGGACGTGTCGGGCGGGCGGCTGAGAGAAAGGCCGGGACCCGACGCCTCCATGGAGGAAATCCGATCGGCCTTGGGACGACGGAAGCGAAGATGAGGATTGCAAGAGGCTGGCTGGGGGACGAGGATTCGAACCTCGACTAACGGAGTCAGAGTCCTAAAAATGGTTATCTCTCTCCGTCATTCTGTGTAATCTGGCGTGTGTAAGCCGCTGATATAGCTACGATGAAAGGGAAGGGTACGTAACGTCGTGTCACTTGAAATCACGTCGCATCGGTGACATGGACGTGACACGAGACCAAATTTCGGGACGGAGTAAAATCCGTGTCACAAGCTTCTCGCACCAAGAAGCTGACGCAGCGGATCGTGGACGGCATCAAGCCGGGCGGACGCCGTTTCCTGTGGGATGAAAGCTTGGCTGGCTTCGGCGTCCGCGTCACCGAGGGCGCTACCTCCTACATCGTGGACTTCAAGATCGGGCAGCGTCGTCGCCGTGTCGCGCTCGGTTCGACCCGGCTGCTCTCCTATGCTCAGGCACGTGATCAAGCCGCCGAGACGCTTGTTGCTGCTCGGAAGGGTGTAGACCTGACCGTGGACATCCACCGCGACATGCCGACGTTTCAGGCGGTCTGGAACGAGATGATCGAATTGGACAAGCTCCGGTGCTCGCCAGCGACGATCACGGATTATGAGGATCGGGCGAAGCGTCTGTTTCTTCCGAGTCTCGGAAAGAAGCTGGTCGGGGACATCACTCCGGCCGATGTCGAGAAGGCGGTTGGCGGTGTGCCCGGCGCCCGTAACAAGGCGTATGCCAACACGCTCATCAAGAAGACGATCAACTTCGCGAGGAACAAGAAGCATTATCTCCCCGAGACCCATCGGAACCCTGCCGATTCCCTCAAGCTCAAGCCCGCTGTGCGCCGTCCGCCTCGTGCGCTCGAGCTTGAGGAGATCCGCAAGTTCGGCGAGGCGCTCGCTGCGATGGAGGCGGAGAACGAAATCTCGCCCTGGCTCGCCAACCTGATCCGGCTCTCGCTGATATGTGGCCTGCGGCCCGGCGAGGTGCGCACGATGACATGGGAGCGGATCAATCTGCCGCGCCAACGGATGACCGTCGTCGGCAAGACGGGCGAGCGGGAAATCCACCTGACTGACGCCGCAATGCAGGTGCTGGATGCGACGCCGAAGGTCCAGGGCTGTCCCTATGTGTTCGCGGGCCGCCGCTACGGCCAGCCGATCGCGTCCGTCCACAAGCAGCTCAAAGCCGTTCAGGATAGGGCAGGGGTGGAGCGCTTCCGTCCGTACGATCTTCGGCACAGCGCCGCGACGGGCGCACTGGCGAGCGGTGCCGATGTGGTGTCCGTTCAGGCGCTCCTCGGTCACACGGATCTGAAAACGACGCAAGGCTACTTGCATGCGAGCGAGGGGCGTCGCCGGACGGCTGCGGAGCGGGCGGCTGCGTTCGGGCGGGGGGTGCTGCGGTGACAAAGCATCCCAGTCGCTATTTCGGAACGGCATTTACGGCGCGGGACGTTAGCCGGCTGCAAGAGATGTTGGGGCTTGAGAAGAAGTCCTACGCCGCCGATATCGCAATCCGGATTCAGTCTTGGGTCTGGACATGTGAAGAGGAAGAGGCCGCGCGGGCCGTGATACCCGATATCAAGGTGGAGAGAAAACGTCTTGAGCGTATTGCCACGACGGCCGCGATTCTTGCTCGTCTCCTCGAAGACGAACCGCTTGCGGAAGAGTTGATGCGCGAACCGGGTGCGATGAGCGACCGACAAGATGCAATGGAAGATGGTGTCTTGGACATGACCAAGCTTCACGACATCGATCAACGAAAATTAATGGTTTTTATCCAGACCGCGAAGCAGGTTCGGCGGAACGCCGAATTCGCTCTCTCAGACGATAGGCGTCTTCGGCTCCATCTCGGGCTGCCGAAGAGGGAGAATGCGGGTAAGTCGCCGATTACGAGCAGGCTTTGGCCGAACCTATTTCAGACGTGGACGTGGGCGGGGAAGCGCGTAGCGAAGACGAATGGAGGGCCCCTCCATCGCTTCGTCGCATTCGTTCATAGCGTCTATGATCTTGGTGAGGTGAAGGCGAGCACCCTCAAGGATAGTATTGCAGAATGGCAACAGGACGGATGGTGGCAGAATATGCAACCTGATCCGCCATGGCGGGATGCGGAGGAAGATTAGACTTCGCCCGCAATATCCAACACGCGAAACCTGGTGTGAATGAGAGACCTCCCGTTCCTAGGAGGTATTCTTGTCCTCTCAGATTTCCCCGCTCCTTGATGAGGAGGAGGCCGCGCGCCTCCTGAAGGTTGCCACCGGCACCCTGCGCAACTATCGCACCCGCGGCCAGGGTCCGATCTTCGTCAAGCTCGGTGGCAGTGTCCGCTACCGGCAGTCCGATCTTCAGGACTACATTGAGCGGTCGATCCGCCGCCCTGTGCCGAAGCGGGTGGCCTGATCATGGCTGCCCCTCTCACCTTGACCGCAGCAAAGCGGGCCTTCCAACGCGTTGCTCGCTTTAGCGCCTATGATGGGCGCCACCGCCTCGGCACGATCCTCGATACTGGCTCGGGTGCCTCGCGCTTCGTGTCCTTCGATTCTGACGGCGCCCTCATTGGCGCCTTTGCCACGCAGCGGGAGGCGGTGGCGGCGCTTCCGGGCGGTGGACGATGAGGAGCCTATCCAAGGCGCATCTCCGCCGGGAGCAGGTTGCGGCAGCCCACCGCAGAATCCTCGACCAATGGCGTGAGCGTTCGGGGCACTCCTTCGCGGACTTTGCTGATATCATTGAACGCGCGCAGCCAGGAACAAGCCGGTCCGATTTCATCGGCATTGGCTCCGAGGTCTTCGCCTTCATCAAGGCGTCACCCGCTTGGGACAGTCTCTCGGGTGAAGGAAAGATCCTCATCTTCAGGGCGGTGCAGCATCTGATCTGCACCCGGCCGTGGCGCCGATCGCCTTTGGGCTCCCCCGAGCCCGAGATTGATCTCTTCGGCAGTGCGGAAGGTGTCCGGCGAGGCGAGCCTTGAGTCGGTGGGACAAGCCCGCCGGCCGCATCGTGCCGGCCCGGATGGCCGCGCCGCTGAAGGTGGGCGGGGCCGTTCTCGGTCAGATGGAGAAGCCCGAGGACAATGGTCCGCGCCCCCGCTTCCGCAACCATCAGCGGCTATCCGAAATAGAGCGCCTGATCGAGTACCGATGTGGCATCGACTACAACGCCCCCGGCACGATCTGGACAAGCGACGAGACTTATCTTCGCGCTGCGCTGCCGACGTTGCTCTTCACGATGCGGGAGCCGGGCTGTCCGGCCCACCGAAGCAGCTTGGGAGCCTGGATTGACGCGCACCTGCCCTGCCTGAGCGACCGCCCGCAATGGTGGCTGGACGAACTCCTCGCCGAGTTCACGACCTATCCGCGGCGGAAACCCCGACGCGCCGACGGCATTGCCCGCGACCTCAACGTCACGTGGGAGGAGCATGAGACGCTGGACCTGCACTCCATCAGCTTCGTCGGTGGCACGCCGGAGGTGAAGGCGGAGATCCGGCGGATCAAGGATAGGGCCCGCAAGCTACAGGCTCGACGCGAGAAGGGCGCCGTCTCCCGCAGTGAATATGAAGGAGCCTCGGCGACAGCGGTGGAGCCATGGATCGCGGCGGGCGTGTCTCGGGCCACGTACTATCGCCGTCAGAAATCCGTCCGTGAGACAAGTCCGTCCGCAAATGAGTTGGTTGAGACAGGTCTGTCCGCAAATGCCCGTGAGACAAGTGCGTCCGCGGTAAGTCCCGTAGGGACTGGTAGGGCCGGACGGACCTGTCTCATTCGCGGAATACCGCGCATAGCCGATCGAAAGGGTGGGGACCGTCCGCTGTCGAGCGAGACCGAATCGGAGGAGAGAGAAAAATCTTTGGATGCCTCGGCCGACAGGCCGAGGGCCCGCCCGGCGAGGGCATCCCACTCTACACCTCCGCCAGCGCTTGAGGATCGTGGTCAGCTTCGGATTCCGGTTCGTGCGGCGCTCCCGTCTCAGCCGGCTGACGCCGTCCAACTCTCGATCCTGCCCGAACCTCAGGCGGATGGGGAGCTTCGGACGGCGTGCGAGCAGTGGGGTCAGGGGCCGATGCCGGAGACGATCCGGATCGCGTATGTTGCCGCCAAGCGACGCCGGGCGGTTAGGCAGGAGGATGTCGCGACGGCGATCGGGATCAGCCGGCCGCAACTCGCCAACGCGCTCCACCGCACCTTCAACCTGTCTCCGGGAGCCGCCGAGCGCCTGAAGTGCTGGCTGCTGGCGCCGGACAGCGCGTTGCCGCCGGCCGCTGAGATGGG
>NZ_DAOLAJ010000011.1:0-21950 GCF_035325185.1 Enterovirga sp.
GGAAAGGCACCGCCTTCGGCGGCGCGAGGGGCCGCACCGACGTGCCGAAGATCGTCGACTGGTACATGGAGGGGAAGATCAATATCGACGACCTGATCACCCACACCATGCCGCTCGAGGAGATCAATCGCGGCTTCGACCTCATGCACGAGGGCAAGTCGATCCGCTCGGTGGTGATCTACTGAGAGACCTCCCCACGTCACGGGGATGCCACGATCGTGGCGTTAATGCCCCGCTAACCACTCCCTCACGACCCGTCCGGTTGTGGTAAGAGGAGGGTAAGTTTAACGGTCCTAACGAAGGGTGCGAGCCGGCGCGAAGCCGGCCGGGCCGATGGGGTCTCGAGTGATGAAGCGTCTTCTGGCGGCCGGCGCCGTCGCCCTCGCGCTCGGCGCATGCAACGACGGCTCGCACAGATCCGCCCAGCCGATCCCGACCCAGACCCTCGCCCTCATGACCGCCAAGGGCATGAGCGCCAGGGACCCGATCCTCGTGCGCGTCTACAAGAAGGAATCGGAGCTGGAGGTCTGGAAGAAGGTCAACGGGCATTATGCGCTGCTGAAGAGCTACCCGATCTGCCGCTGGTCGGGCCAGCTCGGCCCGAAGGTGCGCGAGGGGGACCGCCAGTCGCCGGAGGGGTTCTACGACATCACCCCTCGCCAGATGAATCCGAATTCCTCCTATTACCTGTCCTTCGACACGGGCTTTCCGAACGCCTATGACCGCGCCCATGGCCGCACCGGCAAGTACCTGATGGTGCATGGCGACTGCTCGTCCATGGGCTGCTACGCCATGACCGATGCCGGCATTGCGGAAGTCTATGCGATCGCTCGCGAGGCGCTCGCCGGCGGGCAGCGCAGCTTCCAGTTCCAGGCCTATCCCTTCCGCATGACGGCCGAGAACCTCGCCAAGTACCGCGACGATCCGAACATGCCCTTCTGGCGGAACCTCAAGCAGGGCTCCGACCATTTCGAGGTGACGAAGCGCGAGCCGAAGGTCGCGATCTGCGCCGGGCGCTATGCCTTCGACACGGTCGGCGGCGGCTGCGCGGCGGACCCGACCCTCGCCCCGGCCGTGGCGCAGAAGGAAGCCCAGGACAACCACGAGATCGCCGCCCTCGTCTCGCAGGGTGCGCCCTCGGTGCGGATGCAATATGCCGATGGCAGCGGCAACGACGCCTTCCGTACGGGCGCCCTGGAGCGGCCCGCCAATGTGAGCCGGCCCGACGCCTATGCGGCGGGGGGGCAGGAGGTCGCGATCGCCCCGAAGGCCGGGGCGAAGCCGGCCCGGGCCTCGCTCGCCGCCATGACGACGGCCGGGATCGGCAAGCCCGCCTCGCGCACGCCTTCGCGCACCGTCGTCGCCAGCGCCGATCATGACGAGCCGCTCGCCTACAAGCCGGCGAAGCCCGGCAAGGGCGCCGCAGCCAGGCACGACGGCAAGTCCAAGCCGGCCGAATAGCCGGCGGGGGCGAACTGTGGCGGAATTGCGACAGCGCCCGCCGCACTGCAACAGTCGCCCCCCGTTTGCTCAAAGGGGCAGCAGATGCCTGCAATTTCGCATCGCACAAATCGGAAGCCTCCCGCACGCTGACTCCCATCGATCAGGCCGAAACGGCCGAATGGGGGTTCGAGATGAAGCGGGGCTTCGTGAAATCCATCGTCGCGGGCGGAGCGCTTGCGCTGAGCGGCGTCGCCCAGGCGGCCGATGTGCCGGCGGCGCCCAAGGCTCCCGAGAGCTGCAAGGCGGAGCTGAGTTCCCCGACCTGGGGCAGCACGATCAAGGCGAATCCCGAGCCCTATTGCTTCCCGGTGCCTGCGATCGGCGACATCTATGTCGGCGCCGCGCTGTCGGCCTATGGCTATAGCGGGACGAATCCCTTCCCCTATTCGTCGGGCCCGGCTTCGAGCGACCGGCGCGAGCGCTTCGACTATTCGAACCTGCTCGCCTGGGCCCAGAAGGCGGACGGCCCGTTCCAGTTCTTCGTCATGGCCGGCGGCTATGCCCTGCCCACGCTCGGCACCACGAATCTCAGCGCGACCGAGCAGATGGACCGCCTCTTCGGGCCCGTCCCGATCGCCTGGGGCAAGCTCGTCCTCAGCGACGAATGGTCGATCCAGGCCGGCCGCCTGCCGACCCTCATCGGAACGGAGCCGGCCTTCACCTTCCAGAACCAGAACATCCAGCGCGGCCTGCTCTTCGCGCAGGAGAACGTGATCAACCAGGGCGTCCAGGTCAACTATTCCAACGGCCCGGGGTCTCTCTCGGTGGCGGGCACGGACGGCTTCTATTCCGGCCGCATCAGCTGGTTCACCGGCTCGCTCAGCTACAAGATCGACGATTCGAACACCGTCGGCGTGAACGGCGGCTTCAATGCCGGCCGCACCAGCATGTTCAACCAGACCGCCCGCTACATGTTCGCGACGCCTCTGAACCAGCAGAACAGCGGCATCATCAGCGCCAACTACACCTATTCGTCCGGCCCGCTCACCATCACGCCCTATGTGCAGTACACCAATGTCGACCGCGACGTGAAGATCGGCATCATGGGCAGCGCCTCGACCTTCGGCGCGGCACTGCTGGCCAGCTACGCCTTCACGGACAATATCTCGCTGGCCGGGCGCATCGAATATACGGAGCAGTCGGGCCGGCGCGATTCCCTCGCGCCGAATCTCCTCGGCTTCGGCCCGGGCAGCTCGGCCTTCTCCTTCACGGTCACGCCGACCTACACCTACCAGCGCTTCTTCGTCCGGGGCGAATATTCGATCGTCTCGCTCGCCGGGATCACGCGGGGCGACCTCAACCAGGGCACGGTCGGCACGGGCTTCGGCCGCTCCGGCAACAAGACCGACCAGCAGCGCTTCCTGATCGAGACCGGCTTCGTCTTCTGACCGGCGGGAGGGCGCCGGGCGCCCTCCCCTCGCGGGGGGCGCCCCCCCCGCTCAGCGTCCCGTCCGCACCTTCGTCCAGAGCCGCGTCACGAGCTTCTGAGTGCGCTCGTCATAGGCGGTGTTGGTGAAGAGGCGTTCCATCGCCTCGGGCGGGGGATAGATGTTCGTGTCCTTCAGGATGTCGGCGCGCACGAACTCCTTCGCATCCTTGTTGCCGCTGGCGAAGGCGACGAGATTCGTGTTCGCCGCCGCCACCTCCGGGCGCATCATGAAGTCGATGAAGGCATGGGCCTCGTCCGGGTGGTCCGCCTCGGCCGGGACGGCGAAGCTGTCGAACCACATCTGCGCCCCCTCGCGCGGCATGTGATAGGCGATCTCGACGCCGTTCCCCGCCTCCTGCGCCCGCCTCTTCGCCTGGAGGATGTCGCCCGAATAGCCGATGGCGAGGCAGATATCGCCGTTGGCGAGGGCGGTGATGTATTCCGAGGAATGGAATTTCTGCACGTTGGAGCGGATCGCGACCAGCGCATCCGCCGCCGCCCGCAGATCGGCCTCCGCGCGCGAATCGGGGTCCCGTCCGAGCGCCTTCAGGACGCCGGGAAAGATGTCCTCGGGCGAATCCAGCACCTGGATGCCGCAATCCTTGAGCTTGCGGGCGTTCTCGGGCTTGAGCAGCACGTCCCAGCTGTCGAGCGGCACGTCGCCCAGCCGCTCGCGGACCTTGGCGACGTTCACGCCGATTCCCGTCGTCCCCCACATATAGTCGACCGCGTGAAGATTGCCGGGATCATAGGCCGCAAGGCGCGAGGCGATCTGCGGCCAGGCATGTTTCAGGTTCGGGATCCTGTCCCGGTCGAGCTTGCGGAACACGCCCGCCTTGATCAGGCGTTGCAGGAACGGCCCAGACGGAACCACGACGTCATAGCCCGACCTGCCGGCGAGCAGCTTCGTCTCGACAATCTCGTTGGTGTCGTAGGTGTCGTAGACGACACGGATGCCCGTCTCGTGCGTGAACGCCTCCAGCATCCGCGGCTCGATATAGTCGCTCCAGTTATAGACGTGGACGACCTTCTCCGCGGCGCGGACGGAAGGTGCCGACAGGAGGAGGACCGGCAGGGCGAGGGCGATCAGGCTTTTGGCCGCGGCCGAGGCGCGGCGGAGAATGGGCATCGTAATCACGTCTCCCGGGTGGCGAGGACCGGCAGACTCGGCCATCCCGGTGCGGCGCACAAGCCCGCGTCCCGCTTCCTCGGAGGGGATGCCGCACGCATTTTCCGGCCGCACCCTCTCCTTCCGGGAGGAAAATGATCTATGGGACGATCTTCCGCCGCCTCTTCCGGCCCAAACCGAGCGCAGTCCATGACCGTCCGCCTGCATCGCGGCGACCTTCCGGCCGATTTCGAGCCCGGCTCCTCCATCGCGATCGACACCGAGACGCTCGGCCTGAACCCGCATCGCGACCGGCTCTGCGTCGTGCAGCTCTCCCGCGGGGACGGCAGCGCGGATGTCGTGCAGATCGGCCCCTCCCCCGACGCGCCCAACCTGAAGCGCGTCCTCGCCGATCCGGGCGTCACCAAGATCTTCCACTTCGCGCGCTTCGACCTCGCGGTGCTCTTCCTGCGCCTCGGCGTGATGCCGGCGCCCGTTTATTGCACCAAGATCGCCTCGAAGCTGGTGCGGACCTATACCGACAGGCACGGCCTCAAGGACCTCTCGCGCGAGCTTCTCGGCATCGACATGTCGAAGGCCCAGCAATCCTCCGACTGGGCGGCGGAGACGCTGAGCCAGGCCCAGCTCGACTATGCGGCCTCCGACGTCCTGCACCTGCACGCGCTCAAGCGCCGCCTCGACGCCATGCTGGAACGGGAGGGGCGAATCGACCTCGCCCGGGCCTGTTTCGACTTCCTGCCCACCCGCGCGCGCCTCGACCTCGCCGGCTGGGGGGAAACGGACATCTTCTCGCATAGCTGACAGGCGGGAACCGGACGCCCGGAACTTGCATTCCTGGAGCGCGGGTGCGGCATGGCCGCCGCACTTGTCGCAAAATGCGACAAAGACCAGATCAAAACTGCGTCACCCCGTGGCTGGCGCATTGGCGCGCAGCCATAACTTCGCCATTGGGCGCGGGCAATTCGTCGGCGCCCCGGAACAAGGATCGGTCCCACGGTGAGCAGCAGCATGGCGCTCGCGCCCGAAATCCCGACCGGGCTCGTCGCGCCGCGCCGTTCCCGCACCTTCGCAGCCGCCCGCCGCCATTCGCGTCTCGTGCGGCTGCTGCGGGTGGCCATTCCGGTCGGCTCCGTGCTCGCCGTCGCGATCCTGGTCGCCTGGAGCATGTTCAATCCGCTCTCGCGCATTCCCGGCCTCTCGGTCGGGCCGATCACCATGTCGGGCTCCAAGGTCGCGATGGAGAGGCCGCGCCTCACCGGCTTCCGCAAGGACAACCGGCCCTACGAGGTCACCGCCACGGTCGCCTACCAGGATATCCGCAAGCCGAACGTCATCGAGTTGAAGGACATGAAGGCCAAGCTCGCGATGGACGATTCGGGTACCCTCGCCTATCTCGTCTCGCGCACCGGCATCCTCGATACCTCCAGCGAGCATCTCGACCTGCGCGACGACATCCGCGTCACGACCGACAGGGGCGAGGAGGTCCGGCTCAAGAGCGCGTCGATCGAGTTCAAGTCGGGCAAGGGGTTTTCGCGCGAGCCCGTGCGGGTCACGACGCCGACCCTGGTCCTCGACGCCAATGCGATGGAAGTGGCCGAGAACGGCCAGCGGATCACCTTCACGGGCGGGGTGAGGACGGTCCTGACGCGGGACGACGCCACGCGGACGGGCTCGGTCAAATCGGGGGCGGCGCCCGCGAGGGTCAACCAGGCGCAGGCCGGGAGCGGGCAATGAGCATCTTCGATCGCACGGCGCCGCTCGGGCGCGCGCTTCTCGGCCTCGCTTTCGCGAGCCTGCTTGCCGGGGCAGCCGGCGCGGCCTCCGCCCAGGGCGGGAAAGCCGGAAGCGGCAATGGCGGGGCCGGCGGGGCGAGCGCGCTCGGCAATCTCGGCTCCTCGCGCGAGCCCATCTCGATCGATGCGGACCGGCTCGACGTCTACGACAAGGAAGGCCGCGCGGTCTTCACCGGCAATGTCGTGGCCGTGCAGGGCGAGACCAACATGCGCTGCTCGGAGATGAACGTCTTCTACGAATCGAAGCGCGACAAGAAGGGCGAGCCGGCCCCGGCCGGGGGAAGCTCCGGCAGCCCGGGCGGCCTCGCCCAGGACAGCGCCATCAAGAAGATCCTGTGCAAGGGCCCGGTCGTCATCAAGACCAAGACCCAGACCGCCACGGGCGACCGCGCCGAATTCGACCGGGTGATCAACAAGGTCTTCCTGATCGGCAACGCGACGCTCAGCGACGGACCCAACGTCACGCGCGGCGAGCGGGTCGCCTACGACCTCAACACGCAGATCGCCAATATCGAGGGCGGCCGGGTGCGGGCGCTGATCGTGCCGGGCTCGGACGACAAGGGGAAGGGCAAGGAGAAGCCCAAAGGCCGCTGAAGCCGGGCCGCGTCCCGGCGAGAGCGCCTCCCGCCCCCTGTCCCCTCCTTCCCTATCGCCGTTGCGGAAACCGGGGCTGCTGCCCAAGGGCCCCGCCATCTTTCGGACCCGCCTCCCTTGAAGCTGTTCTCCAGGAGCACCGATCGCGCCCGCGGCGCGGCGCCGGGCGCCCTCTCCCCGCCCGGAGAGGCCGAGGGCGCCCGCGCGGGCGGGACGAAGCCCGGCGGATTCGGCGGGCCCGGCATCCTCGCCGTCTGGGGCCTCGAGAAGAGCTATCGCGGGCGCAAGGTCGTCAACGAAGCCTCGCTCGGCCTGCGCCGCGGCGAGGCGGTGGGACTCCTCGGGCCGAACGGCGCCGGCAAGACGACCATCTTCTACATGATCACCGGCCTCGTCGCCGCCGATCGCGGGCTGATCAGCCTCGACGGCAACGACATCACGCGCCTGCCCATGTACCGGCGCGCGCGCCTCGGCATCGGCTACCTGCCGCAGGAGGCGTCGATCTTCCGCGGCCTCAGCGTCGAGGACAACATCATGGCCGTGCTCGAAGTGGTCGAGCCGAACAGGAAGGAGCGCGCCCGCAAGCTCGAGCAATTGCTCGAGGAATTCGACATCGCGCGGCTGCGCAAGGCCCCCTCCATCGCGCTCTCGGGCGGCGAGCGGCGGCGCTGCGAGATCGCGCGCGCGCTGGCGGGCGAGCCTTCCTTCATGCTGCTCGACGAGCCCTTCGCGGGCATCGATCCGATCGCGGTCGGCGACATCCAGGATCTCGTGCATCACCTGAAGGCGCGCGGCATCGGCGTGCTGATCACCGACCACAACGTCCGCGAGACCCTGGCCCTCACGGACCGGGCCTATATCATCCATTCCGGGCGCGTCCTCACCGAGGGCCTGCCGGACGAGATCATCGCCAACGAGGAAGTCCGCCGGCTCTATCTCGGCGAGGATTTTCGCATGTGAGCGGCCGTTCGGGCCGGCCTGCCCGTTCTCTCCCGAGCGTCGTGGCCGGGACGAGCCCGGCCACGACGAGGCGGGAAGACGGGCGATCGCTCTATTTCAGCGGGCAGCCGCTCTCGGCCAGGGTCGCGAAGGCCTGCTCGCCCTTGATGGTGGCGAGCTGCTTGTAATAATCCCAGGGCTGCTTCGACTCGGCCGGCGTCTTGACCTGGAACAGGTACATGTCGTGCACCATGCGGCCGTTCGGGAGCACCTTCCCGCCCTTGGCGAAGAAGTCGTCGACCGGCAGCTCGTGCAGCTTGCGGGCGACCGCGTCCGACTCGTCGGTGCCGGCGGCCTGGACGGCCTTCAGATATTGCAGCACCGAGGAATAGGTGCCCGCCTGGACCATGTTCGGCATGCGCCCGGTCTTCTCGAAGAAGCGCTTCCCGAAGGCGCGGGTCTGGTCGTCCATGTCCCAGTAGAAGCCTTCCGTCAGCACGATGCCCTGGGCGGCCTGGAGGCCGAGCCCGTGCACCTCGGCCAGCGTGAGGAGCAGCGCGGCGAGGCGCTGGCCGCCCTGCACGATGCCGAACTCGGAGGCTGCCTTGATCGCGTTGGTGGTGTCGCCGCCGGCATTGGCGAGGCCGATGATCTTGGCCTTCGACGCCTGGGCCTGGAGCAGGAAGGAGGAGAAGTCGTTGGTGGCGAGCGGATGGCGGACGGCGCCGAGCACCTTGCCGCCCTTGGAGGTGACGTATTTCGTCACGTCCGCCTCGAGCGCATGGCCGAAGGCGTAGTCGGCGGTCAGGAAGAACCAGGTGTCGCCGCCCGTCTCCACGAGCGAGCCGCCAGTGCCGACCGCGAGGGCGCGGGTGTCGTAGGCCCAGTGGAAGCCATAGGGCGTGCAGGCCTTGCCCGTCAGGTCGGAGCTCGCCGCGCCCGAGGTGAGGGTGATCTTCTTCTTCTCGAGCGAGAGCTGCTGCACGGCGAGGGCGACCGAGGAGGCCGTCAGCTCGACGATGGTGTCCACGCCGTCATTGTCGTACCAGCCGCGGGCGATGGTCGAGGCGACGTCGGGCTTGTTCTGGTGGTCCGCCGAGACGACCTCGATCGGCTTGCCGAGCACCGTGCCGCCAAAATCGGCCACCGCCATGCGGGCCGCCTCGACGGAGCCCTTGCCGCCGAAATCGGCATAGACGCCGGACTGGTCGTTCAGGACGCCGATCTTGACCACGTTGCCTGAAACCTGGGCGCTGGCCAGCGCCGGCGCCAGCGCGAGAGCCGCGCCGGCCGCAAGGCCGAGAAGTCGTGACATGAGCGTTTCCCCGAATTGATGAGCCTTCCTGGAAAAGCCGGGTGGCCTGGGGGTGTCAAGCAGGCCGGCCTCGTCCTTTCGGCCCGGCCCGGACGGCGCGGCCGGCAGGCGTGGCCGCGAGGGGCAGGGTTGCGCCCGCCGCCGATTGAGCCGCGTCCTCGCACCCCGTAAGCGGGGGCATGGCGACGCCCCCGGGGTTCCTGGGCGCCCTGACGGGCCGGCCCTATCTTCTGCTCTGGCTGACGACGATCGGCTGGGCCGGCAATGCCGTGGCCGGGCGGCTCGCGGTGGGGCACATCTCGCCCATGATGATCGTCACCTTGCGCTGGCTCGTCGTGGTGCTGCTGCTCGGCGCCCTGGCCGGCCGGGCGCTGCGGGCGGAATGGCGCTCCATCTCCTCCCACTGGCCCTATGTCTTCTGCATGGGAGCCCTGGGCTACACCGTCTTCAACGCGATCTTCTACTGGTCCGCCCATTATACGAGCGCGGTGAACATGGGCGTCATCCAGGGCGTCACGCCGGCCCTCGTCATGGGCATGGCCTATCTGGCCTATCGGAGCCGCATCACGGGCCTCCAGGCCGTGGGGCTCGTCGTGACCGTCGCGGGCGTCGCCGTCGTCGCGAGCCGGGGCTCGTGGGAGGTCCTGCGCAGCTTCGCCTTCAATATCGGCGATGTCGGCATCGTCGTCGCCTCGGCGCTCTATGCCGGCTACACGGTCGGGCTGCGCCGGCGGCCGCCGATGTCCCCCGTCGCCTTCTTCGCCGCGATGGCCCTCGCGGCGCTGGCGACGTCGCTGCCCCTCCTCGCCGTCGAGATCGCGCGGGGGGCGGCGCAGCCGCCGGACCTCTCGGGCTGGGCGCTGATCCTCTATATCGGCATCGTGCCTTCCCTCCTGTGCCAGATGGCCTATATGCGGGCCGTGCAGCTGATCGGCCCCAACCGGGCCGGCCTGTTCATGAACCTCATTCCGGTGGTCGCGGCCTGTCTCGGGGTCGTTTTGCTCGGGGAGCATTTCGGCCTCTATCATGCGGTGGGGCTGGCTTTGGTCCTCGGCGGCATCTGGCTCGCCGAGCGGAAGCCCGGCCTGGCTTGAGGAGGGGTTCCGTGACCGATGCACCGCAATTCGCGAGGGCGATTCCGATCCTGCGCATGTTCGACGTCGCGAAGGCGCGCGAATTCTATCTCGACTGGCTCGGCTTCTCGGTCGTCTTCGAGCACCGCCACGAGCCCGCCCTGCCGCTGTTCATGGCGATCGAGCGGGCCGGCCTTCGGCTCTACGTCTCCGAGCATCACGGCGACGGCTCGCCGGGCGCCCACGTCATGGTCGAGACGAAGGGCCTCGACGCCCTTCATGCCGAGCTTCTGGCCAAGCGGTACGGCTATGGCCGGCCCGGCATCGTGACCCAGCCCTGGGGGATGCGGGACCTGACGGTCCACGACCCCTTCGGCAACCGGATCACCTTCAGCGAGCCGGCGGCCTCGTGAGCGGCGAACCGCACCATCCGCCGATGGCCCTTTGACCCGGATCAAGCGCCGCCGCCGCCATCCGCCCTAGACTCGCGCCGGTTCGATGGATGGCGGCGAGGAGCTGATGGGCCGGTTCTGGGGAATGTCCGCGGCGGCGGCGATGATGGGCTTCGCGTTCTGGGCGTCCGAGGCGTCGGCGCTCGAGCCGCGCGCCCAGCGCGGCTTCGATTTCGTGCGGACGAATTGCGCGCGCTGCCACGCCATCGGCCGCACGGGGAAGAGCCCGCTCGCCGAGGCTCCGCCTTTCCGAATCCTGCATCAGCGCTATCCGGTCGAGGACCTCGCCGAAAGCCTCGCCGAGGGAATCAGGACCGGCCATCCGAGCATGCCGGAATTCCGTCTCGATCCCGGCCAGGCGAGCGATCTGATCGCCTATCTCAAGACGCTGGAATAGCAGCGGCTGGATTCCAGGGAAGCGTGCGGCGGAGGGGTGGCATGCGCCGCCGCGCTTGACCCGGCCGCGCCGGACCCGCACAGGCGCGGCGAGACTTCGCCGTGTCCGCCGCCTCTTCCTCCACCTTGACCCTGTCCGGCCTCGCCCTCGGGGCCCGGCTCGCCATGCCGAGCCTGCCGGGGCTCGTCGCCTTCGCGCTCGCCTTCGGCGCCGGCTCCGTCCAGAAGGGCCAGACCTTCTGGGAAAGCTTCGCCTCGAGCGTGTTCGTCGCGGCCGGGACCGCGCAGCTCCTCTCGCTCGAATTGTGGCGCGACGCCTGGTCCCTCGGCGCGCTCCTCACCATCGTCGCGGTCACCGCGACCGTGAATGCCCGCTTCATCCTGATGGGCGCCTCGCTCCAGCCCTGGATGAGCCCGCAGCCGGTGCCCCTCCAGGCCGCGAGCCTCTTCATCCTGTTCGACGCGAACTGGCTGATCGCGGAGAAATACCGGGCGGAAGGCGGCAGGGATTTCGGCGTCTTCGTCGGCGCGGGCCTCGTCTCCTGGCTGGTCTGGATCTGCGCGACGGTGCCCGGATATCTCGCCGGGCGGCTGATCTCGGATCCGAAGGCTTTCGGCCTCGATCTCGTCCTGCCCTGCTTTCTCGCCTCCCTCGCCGTGATGCTCTGGCGCGGGCCGCGCCGCTCGGGCCTTCCCTGGGCCGTGGCGGCGGGGGTCGCCGCCCTGACCCAGGCGCTCGTGCCGGGATATGTCTTCATCGTCGCCGGCTCCCTCGCCGGCGCGATCACGGGAGCGCTGATTCATGACCGCTCCTGACGATATCCTCGCAGGGCCGGCCGGCCCCGCCGTCGTGATCGCCGCCATGGCGCTCGCGACCTATCTCTGCCGAGTCGGCGGGGTCCTGATCATGAGCCGCGTGCGGCTGACGCCGGTGATCGAGCGCGCGCTCGCCGCCCTGCCGGGCTCGATCGTCGCGGCGACCGTCGTGCCGCTCGCCGTGAAGGCGGGCCCGGCGGCCATGGCGAGCGTGGCGGCAGCGGTCCTCGTGACGCGCCTCGCGCATAGCGAGTTCGCCGCCCTCGCCGCCGGGCTCGCGCTCGCAATCGCGCTGCGCGCGGCCGGGATTCCGTAGCGGCCCTATCCGCTCCTGAACCTCTCCCGGATGCGCTCCGTCAGGGCGTCGCGCGTCGCGCGATAGGCGTCGAGCACCTGCTCGCGCGAGCCCTGGACGAGGGTGGGATCCGGCGTCGGCCAATATTCGACCTCCGCCGCGAGGGTGCGGATCAGGTCGAGGGCCTTGTGATGCGCCTCCGGCGAGAGCGTCACGATGAGGTCGAAATTCAGCCCTTCCCATTCCTCCAGCTCGGCGACCGTCCGCGGCCTGTGCCGGGAGGCGTCGATGCCGATCTCGTCGAGGGCGGCGATCAGGAACCCGTCCTTGCCGCCCGCCCGGATGCCGGCCGACTGGACGTAGATGGACTTGCCGAAATAATGCCGCGCCAGCGTCTCGGCCATGGGCGAGCGCACCTGGTTCATGGCGCACATGAACAGGACCGACTGGATGCGTTTGCGCTCGGCGCGGCCGGGCACGCGACCCTAGCCCCGCCAGTGAAGGGCGAAGATGAGGGTGAACAGGCGGCGGGCCGTGTCGAAATCCACCTGCACCTTGCCCTCCAGCCGCTGCTGCAACAGCTCCGACGCTTCGTTGTGGAGCCCGCGCCGTCCCATGTCGATAGCCTCGATCTGGGCCGGGGAGGCGGTGCGGATGGCGCCGTAATAGGTCTCGCAGACGGCCTTGTAGTCCCGGATGACGCGCCGGAAGGGCGTCAGCGAGAGATAATGGGTCATGATCGGCTCGCCGGCCTCCCGCCTGATCTCGAAGGCGAGCCTGCTCTCCGCAATGGCGAGGTGGAGGTGATAGGGCCCCTCGGGCCCTCCCGGAATGCAGAAGTCGTTCTTCTCGACGATGTCGTAGATCGCGATCGCCCGCTCGTGCTCCTGGTCGGGATGGCCGCGCCCGACCAGGCCCTCGTCGAGGGTGACGGCCGCGAGCCGCCTGCTGCCGTTCTGTCCGCTCACCCTGCGATCCTCATCTCGATCGAGCGCGCATGGCCTTCCAGTCCCTCGGCCCGCCCCAGCGTGATCGCCGCCGGCCCGATCGCCGCGAGCGCCGCCGGGTCGCAGCGCAGGACCGAGATGCGCTTCATGAAATCGAGCACGCCGAGGCTCGACGAGAAGCGCGCCGAGCGCGCCGTCGGCAGGACGTGGTTCGAGCCGGCGACGTAGTCTCCGACCGCCTCGGGCGTATGCGAGCCGAGGAAGATGGCGCCCGCATTGCGGACCCGGTCCGCGAGCGCCTCCGCATCCTCCGCCTCGATTTCCAGATGCTCGGGCGCGACGCGGTCGACCAGCGGCAGGGCGTCGGCGAGGCGCGGCACGAGGATGACCGCGCCGTGGTCGCGCCAGCTCGCGGCGGCGACCTCGCGGCGGGGCAAGGTGGCGAGCTGGCGCTCCACGGCCGCTTCGACCTCCCGCGCCAGGGCGGAGGAATCGGTGACGAGAATGGCCTGAGCCGCCTCGTCGTGCTCGGCCTGGGCCAGGAGGTCGGCCGCGACCCAGTCCGGCCGCGCGCTCGCATCGGCGAGGACGAGGACCTCGGAGGGGCCGGCGATCATGTCGATCCCGACCTGCCCGAAGACGCGCCGCTTGGCCGCGGCCACATAGGCGTTGCCGGGGCCCACGATCTTGACCACGGGCCGGATCGTTTCCGTGCCGTAGGCGAGGGCCGCGACCGCCTGGGCGCCGCCGACGCGGTAGATCTCGTCGATTCCGGCGAGTTCCGCGGCGGCGAGGACGAGCGGACTCAGCTCGCCGCCCGGCGTCGGCACCACCATCACGATCCGCCCGACGCCCGCGACCTTGGCCGGCACCGCGTTCATGAGAACGGAAGAGGGATAGGCCGCCTTGCCGCCGGGAACATAGAGCCCGACCGAATCGAGCGCATTCCAGCGCCAGCCGAGCCGCACGCCCGCGGCGTCGGTCGCGAGGTGATCCTGCGGGATCTGGGCCCGGTGATAGGCTTCGATGCGATCGCGCGCCAGGACGAGGGCCGCGCGCTGCCCGGCATCCACCGCGCTCGTCGCCCGCGCGATCTCCTCGGGCCCGATGCGCAGCCCGGCCGCCTCGACCTCGTGGCCGTCGAATTTCGAGGTGAAGGCGGCGAGGGCGGCGTCGCCGTCCCGACGGACCGCCGCGATGATCTCGCCGACCGCCCGGTCGACATCCACGCTCGCCTCGCGCTTCGAGGCGAGCAAGCTTGCGAAACCCTGCTCGAAGCCGGGATCGCCGGCATCGAGCCGGATCGCCATCAGTCGTTCCCCAGATCGTGGGCCGGTCGCGATTTCGCCGCCCAGGCCGGGCCGAGATCCTGCAACCGCGCCTCCAGGCATTCCAGTTCAAGTTCTATCTCGGGCCCGCCCGCGAAGACGAGCCTCGCGGTACCCGAGGGCGCCGTCGTGTCCTCGAACCGGATGGCGAGGAGAGAGAGGGCGGTGTCGGTCCGGCCGAGATCGAGGCCGCGCGTGCGCGCCCTCAGCACGCGGTCGAAGAGCAGGCCGGACAGGCAGCGGCGCGGATCGTTCTCACAGCACGCCCAGTCGAAGCGCCGCGCCACGAGCACGAAGCGGTTGCGCTCGGGCATATAGGCGAGATCGCAGACGCGCACGACCGCGTCCTGGAGATGCGCGGAGACGACCGCCAGATCCTCCCCATCGAAGGCGACGAGGCGCAACGGCCCGGCCGCGGGACGCGGGGACGCGGCTCCGGTTTCAGAGGTTCTGGTTTCAGACATGGCGCGATCGCCCATCATGACTTTCGGCAGATAGCGATGGCCCGGCGAGCCCGCAACCGGTGCGAGCCCGAAAGGCGCGGGCGTCCCCGACACTTCGCGTGAAGCCGGGTGTGGACGCGTGCGCGCCATCCTGGCATTCCTGGGGCCAGCATTCGCCTGCGAAGCTATTTCAGGAGGTCTTCGGATGAGGCAAATCTTTCTGGCGGCGGCGCTGCTGCTCGCCGGCTCGGCCCTGATGCCGGCCGCGGCGCAATATTACCAATACGGCCCCCCTTCGGGCTACGGGCCTCCTCCGGGCTACGGCCACCCTCCGGGCTACGGGCCGCCGCCCCGCTACGGCAATCCCTACGGGCCGCCGCCGCGTCCCCGCTACCGCCCGAGCACGGTCTGCGTGACCGCCCGCGGGCCCTGCCCGATCGGCGGCGTGGTTCCGCGCGGCACTCCCTGCGGCTGCGTCGTGCCGGGCTTCGGCTACAAGCGAGGCAATGCGGGCTGAGGCCCGCCGAGACAGGACCGGCCGGGGAAGGTCTCCGCCGGTCCTCATTCCTGGCTTCGGATCAATCCAGGCGCAGGCTCCGCAGCCGCCCCGCCGCTTCGGCCAGGCGGTGCTCGTCGACATTGGCGAAGGCGAGCCGGATGTAGTCCTCCTGCCCCGGCCCGAAGGCGCTGCCCGGCAGCGTGAGGACGCCGCGCCGCTCCGCCATCGCCTGGCAGACCCGCGCGGATGGCGTCCCCGCGAAGGGATGGCGCAGATAGGCGAAATAGGCCCCGACCGCATCGATCCGCCAGCCCGAAAGCCCCGAGAAAGCCTGGATGCAGGCTTTCGCCCGCCGATCCATCAGGGTGCGATTCTCCACCCTCCAGAAGCCGAGATGGCCGATTCCCCAGGCGAGCCCGGCCTGGGCGACGCGCGGGGCGCAGATCTGCACGCAATCGAGGATCTTGGCGAATTGCGGCGCCGCTTCCTCGGCCAGAACCACCGCCCCGACGCGGTAGCCGGGCATGCAATAGCTCTTCGAGAAGCTCGCGAGTCCCATCACGTGGCCGCGCCAGTCGCCCGCGAAGAGATCGTGCGGCCGGCCCATCCCTTTCGGCAGGAAGTCGCGATAGGTCTCGTCGAGGACGAGGGTGATACCGCGCCGCCGGCACAGATCGGCGAAGGCGGCGATGGTGGCCGGGGGATAGACGGCGCCGGTCGGGTTGTTGGGCGAGATCAGGAAGATCGCGCGCACGCGGTCGGTGAGGAGCCGCTCGGCCTCGGCGGCATCGGGCACGAAGCCCGCCTCCGCCCGGCAGGGCAGCGGCACCGCCTCGACGCCGAGCAGGCCGCAATTCATGGCATAGTTGAAATACCACGGGACGGGCAGCATCACCGCCTCGCCCGCCCGCGCCAGCAGCATCGTCAGCGCGAAAGCCGCGAGATTGGCGCCTGCGGTGACCGCCACCTCACAGGGCCGGATGTCGCCGCCATGGCAGTTCAGCTCGGCCGCATAGGCCTGGCGCAAGGCGAGGTCGCCCACGATCTCGCCGTAGCCGAAGCTCGACGGGTCGCCCGCGGCCTCGCGCAGGCGCGCGACGAGATCGGGATGGGGCCGGTAGCCCGGCACCGCCTGGGTCAGGTCGATGGCGGGCCCCAGCCGGCCGTCATATCGGGCGGCCCAGGCCCGGGCCTCCGGGATGGGAGGCGAGGCGACCGCGGCGACGTCGGGGTTCAGGCGCGACATCGCTTCGGTTCCCATCGCCGCCCCCTCCCGCGCCATCATCCGCTCTCCGCATCAATCCTTGGCGCGCTCGACATAGGAGCCGTCGGCGGTCATGACCACGATGCGCGTGCCGGTCGCGACATGGGGCGGCACCATGGTCCGCACGCCGTTCGCGAGCATGGCCGGCTTGTAGGAGGAGGACGCGGTCTGTCCCTTCACGGTCGGCTCGGTATCGACGATCTCGAGGGTGACGCGGGCGGGCAGCTCCAGCGCGATCGGGTTGCCCTCGTGGACGGAGAGCATGCAGGCCATGCCTTCCTGGAGATAGGGGGCGCCCTCGCCGACCACGTCCTGCGGCACGACGAGCTGGTCGTAGGTCTCGGGGTTCATGAAGTGGAACCCCTCCGCATCCTGGTAGAGGAAGGTGTGTTCGCGATCCTCGACATAGGCGCGCTCGACCTGCTCGGTCGTGCGGTAGCGCTCCGAGACCTTCACCCCGTCCGAGATGCGGCGCATGTCGAGCTGGGTGACGGGCGTTCCCTTGCCCGGATGGATGTTCTCGGCCGTCACGATCACATAGAGCTTGCCGTCGACGTCGACGACGTTGCCCTTGCGGAGGCTGGAGGCGATGACCTTCACGGAAACTGTCCTTGGCTATGGATGCGGCGGCGGAAATAGTGCGCCCGACCTAGCCGATCTCGCGCGGGACCGCCAGTGAGCCCTCCCCTTTCGGCCGACGCTTCGCAGCCTCGGCGGCGTGCCCCCCCTTTCGGTCGGCGCTTCGCGCCGCTCGATTTCCCCCACAAGGGGGGAAAGGGGACGGGGCGTCTCCCGCGCACCCCCCCATGACCCCCTCCCCCTGGTGGCGCGCCGATATCCACGCGGACCGGCGCCCCCGCCTCCTCCTGCGCAACCGCATCGTCGCGGCGATCCGCGCCTGGCTCGTCGCGCGCGATTTCGTCGAGATCGACCCGGCGGCCCTGCAAATCTCGCCGGGAAACGAGACCCATCTCCACGCCTTCTCGACGGAGGAGATCGGGATCGGCAGCGGGCGGCAGGCGCTCCATCTCCACACCTCCCCGGAATTCGCCCTGAAGAAGCTGCTCGCGGCCGGCGAGAGGCAGCCCTTCTCGCTCGCCCATGTCTATCGCAACCGGGAGCGCGGGCCGCTGCATCATCCCGAATTCACGATGCTCGAATGGTATCGCGCCGGGGAGCCCTACGACGCGGTGATGGAGGACGCGGTCGCCTTCCTGCGTCTCGCCGCGGAACTCGGCCGGCGCCCCGTCGCGACCTTCCGCGGCCGGCGCTGCGACATGACGGCGGAGCCCGAGCGGCTCGCCGTCGCGGATGCGTTCCGCGATCTCGCCTGCATCGACCTTCCGGCCACTCTCTCCGAGACCGGCGCACCGGTCGCAGCGGCAATGAGGGCCGCCTGCGCTGCCGCCGGCATCCGCTGCGCCGAGGACGACACCTGGTCGGACATGTTCAGCCGCGTCCTCGTCGAGAGGATCGAGCCGCGCCTCGGCGAGGGCCGGCCGACCCTGCTCGACCGCTACCCCATCCCCGAGGCCGCCCTCGCGCGGCCAACCCCGGACGATCCGAGGCTCGCCGAGCGCTTCGAGCTTTACGTCTGCGGCGTCGAGCTGGCGAACGGCTTCGGGGAGCTGACCGATCCGGCCGAGCAGCGCCGCCGCTTCGAGGCCGACATGGACGAGAAGGCCCGCCTCTACGGCGAAAGCTATCCCCTCGACGAGGATTTCATCGCCGCGCTCGCCGCGATGCCGGACGCCTCGGGCGTCGCGCTCGGCCTCGACCGACTCGTCATGCTGGCCGCCGGGGCCGAGAGGATCGCAGACGTGATCTGGACGCCGGTCGCCTGAGCCCGCGCCCCGCTTGCAACCTCGGCTCCTTGAACCCACAAGCATCGGCGACATGCCGCAAGTCCTGCCGCTTCTCCCGGAAGACCGCACGCTCCGTAAGCCCGCCGACCTGGCAGGGGCCGGGCTCGTCGCGCCCGAGCGCCTGGAAGCGCTGGCGCGCGTCGCGGAACGCTACGCCGTCGCGATCACGCCGGATGTCGCGGAGCTGATCTCCGCCGCCCCCGAAGGGCCGGTGGCGCGCCAGTTCCTGCCGCACGAAGCGGAGCTGGAGACGCAGCCCGGCGAGCTGGCGGACCCGATCGGCGACGAGGCCCATGCGCCGGTGCCCGGCATCGTGCACCGCTATCCCGACCGGGTGCTGCTCAAGGTCGTCGGCATCTGCGCCGTCTATTGCCGCTTCTGCTTCCGGCGGGAAACGGTCGGGCCCGGCAAGGCCCGGGCCCGACCGCCACAGGCGCTCGACCGCGCCCTCGCCTATATCGCCGACCGTCCCGCAATCTGGGAGGTGATCCTGACCGGCGGGGATCCCCTCGTCCTCTCGCCGCGCCGCCTCGCCGAACTCGGCGCCCGGCTCGCCGGGATCGACCACGTCAAGGTCGTGCGCATCCATTCGCGCCTGCCGGTCGTCGAACCGGGGCGAATCACCCCGGCGCTGGTCCGGGCCCTCGACATTCCGGGCAAGGCGACCTGGCTCGCCGTCCATGCGAACCATGCCGACGAGCTGACGCCGCCGGTCCGCGACGCCCTCGCCCGCCTCGCTTGCGCGGGCATCCCGCTCGTGTCCCAATCGGTGCTGCTGCGCGGCGTCAACGACGATCCAGACACGCTCGCCGCCCTCTTCCGGGCCCTCGTCGAATGCCGGGTGAAGCCCTATTACCTGCACCATGGCGACCTCGCCCCCGGCACCTCCCATTTCCGCACGGAGATCGCCGAGGGACAGGCCCTCATGCGGAGCCTGCGCGGTGCCGTTTCCGGGCTCTGCCAGCCAGCCTATATGCTCGACATCCCGGGCGGCCACGGCAAGGTGCCGATCGGGCCGGGCTATCTCACGCGAAACGGCGAGAGCACGATGATCGAGGACCCGCGCGGCGGATTCCACCCCTATCCGCCCGCCCCGGCAGGGGATGCCGCGTGAGCCCCCGCCATCCCCTCGCCCGCGCCTGGGCCTGGATCGCGGGCGTGCCGATGCTGCTCGTCGTGCGCGGCCTCTTCGCCTTCGCCCGCGCGCTCGGGCCGGAGCGATCGAGCGATGTCGGGGCCTTCCTGACGCGCAGCTTCGGCCGCTTCGTGAGGCAGAACCGGATCGCGCTGGAGAACGTCCGCGCCGCCTTCCCGGAGAAGCCGGAAGCCGAAATCCGGGCGATCGTGCGCACGGCCTGGAGCAATCTCGGCCGCACGGCCGGCGAATATCCGCATCTCGGCACGATCTTCGACTTCGACCCGCAGGCCACGACGCCCGGCCGGATCGAGATCTCCGCCGAATCCATCCAGCGCTTCGTCGACCTCCTGGAGGACGGCAAGGGCGCGCTGCTGTTCTCCGCCCATCTCGGCAATTGGGAATTGCCCGCGGTCTGCGCCGCCCGTTTCGGCCTCGACACCACCGCGATCTTCCGCCCGCCGAACGATCCGGCCACCGCCCGCCTCGTCGCCGAGATCCGCTCGGGCACGATGGGCGGCCTCGCCGCCTCGACCGGCGCGGGGGCCGCCTATGCGGTCGCCGCGGTGCTGGAGCGCGGCGGCCATCTCGGCCAGCTCATCGACCAGCATTTCTCGCGCGGCGTCGTGGTCGATTTCATGGGCCGGCCGGCGCTGACGAACCCGCTCATGGCCAAGCTCGCCCGCCATTACGAGGTGCCGGTGCACGGGGCGCGGGTGATCCGCCTGCACGGCCATCGCTTCCGCCTCGAGATCACCCCCGCCCTCGACCTGCCGCGCGACGCGGAGGGGCTGATCGACGTCAAGGGCGCGACCCAGACCATGACGAGCGTCGTCGAGGACTGGGTGCGCGAATATCCCGAGCAATGGCTCTGGATGCACCGGCGCTGGCGCCCGGCAGCGGAGGAAGCCGCCGCCCGGGAGGCGGCCAGGAAGGCGAAGGAGAGCGGCGTGCCATGAACTCCCCCTTCTCGTCCTGGCAAGCCTGGGCGCTGCTCTCGGCGAGCTTCGCGGCCCTGACCGCGATCTTCGCGAAGCTCGGGGTCGAGAACGTCAATTCGGATTTCGCGACCTTCATCCGCACCTGCGTCATCCTGCTCGCCCTCGGCGCCATCCTGACCGCCACCGGCCAATGGCAGCCCTTCGGGACCGTGTCGGGGAAAACCTATCTCTTCCTCGTGCTGTCCGGCCTCGCCACGGGCGCATCCTGGATCTGCTATTTCAGGGCGCTGAAGCTCGGCGACGCCGCCCGCGTCGCACCAATCGACAAGCTCAGCGTCGTGCTGGTGGCGATCTTCGGGGTCGCGTTTCTCGGCGAGAAGCTGTCCACGCCGAACTGGCTCGGCGTGCTCCTCATCGCCGCGGGAACGCTGCTGGTCGCCTATCGAGGTTAAATCACCACGACCCGGTTGGGCAGCTCGTCCTTCGCCTCCGCTTCCGGCGGGAGGTGGCGGGCGAGGATCGCCCCGATCTCGTCCACCGCCGCGACCAGGGCATCGGCATGCCGCCCCTCGCCGAGGCCGCGGATGAGCGTCTCGATGACGCCCTTCCATTCCTCCTCGGCGACCTCGCGCCCGATGGCGACGTCCCCGAGCACCTCCGCATAATGCTCGCAGAGGGCGACGTAGAGGAGGACGCCCGTGCGTCCGCGCGTATCGGCGAGGCCGCGGCCGAAGAACTCGCGCGCCGCCGCCGAGCGCGCCCGCAGCCGCCTGAGCGCAAGAGGCGCCGCGCGATGCCCGAGGAAGGAAGCGAGCGCCATGACCAAAGCCGCCACCGTCACCTGGATCGTGAAGATGCGCGGCGCCGACAGGTCCGTCGCCAGGATCAGCGGCCAGGGAACGGCGAGCGCCGCGAGGAGGCCGTAGAGGAAGGGCTCGGACTTGTAGCTCCCGGCCCGGCGCGCGACCACCACGACGATCTCGCCGGCCGTGCCCTGCTCGGCGCGCCGCACCGCCTCCTCGATCCGCTCGCGATCGGCCGCGCTCAGCATCTCACCAGCTCCCCGAGGCGCCGCCGCCGCCGGACGATCCCCCGCCCCCCGAGAAGCCGCCTCCGCCCCCGCCGAAGCCGCCTCCCCAGCCCGAGCCCGAGGAGGGGCCGGGCAGCACAACCCAGCCGCCGCGGCTGCGGCGATAGGCGCGCGAGATCCCGCGCCGCTCCTGCATGAAGGCGCGGGCGACGATGAACAGGATGAACAGCACCCAGAAGACGGTGATCCAATCCGCGGCCGAGAAGGCGTCGGAGCGCGGCTCCCGGCCCTTGCGCTGCCATTCCTCGGCATCCCCGGCCAGGATGGAGAGCACCGCATCGACCCCGGCATTGATGCCGCCGGCGAAATCTCCCGTCTTGAAGCGCGGGGCGATCGCCGTGCGGATGATGGTCCCGGTCAGGGCATCCGTCAGCGCGCCCTCGAGCCCGTAGCCGACCTCGATGCGCACCCTCTTCTCGGACGGGGCGACCAGCAGCAGGACGCCGTTGTTCTTCTCCTTGGTGCCGAGCTTCCAGGCGCGGAAGAGGCGGTTGGCGTAATCCTCGATCGGATAGCCTTCGAGGGAGCGGATCGTCGCGACCACCACCTGGTCGGAGGTCTTCTCCTCGTATGCCTTGAGCTTCTGCTCAATGGTCAGCTTGTCCTCGGGCCGCAGGATGCCGGCCTGGTCGACGACGCGCCCCGAGAGCGCGGGAAAGGTCTGGGCAAGAGCCGGCGCGGCGAAAGCGAGCAGCACCAGCACG
>NZ_DAOLAJ010000011.1:22050-55670 GCF_035325185.1 Enterovirga sp.
CCCTCGAGCTGCGACTGGAGGGCGAGGAAGTTCTGGTTGGACTTGAGGTCGGGATAGGCTTCGCTGATCGCGATCAGGCGCCCGAGCGCGCCGGAGAGCTGGTTCTGCGCCTCCTGGAACTCCTTGAACTTGGCCGGATCGGTGATCGTCGAGGCATCGACCCGCACGGAGGTCGCCTTGGCGCGCGCCTCGGTCACCTGGGTCAGGACCTCGCTCTCCTGCTTGGCGTAGCCCCTCACCGTCTCGACGAGATTGGGGATGAGGTCGGCACGGCGCTGGTATTGGTTCTGCACCTCGGCCCAGGCCGCCCGCGCCTGCTCCTGGAGCGTCGGCACGTTGTTGATGCCGCAGCCCGCCACCGTCAGCGCGACCAGGATCGCCCCCAGGAGAGGCCGCCACGACACGAAGCCCCGGCTCGCCATCTGTCCCGTCATCTCATTCTCCTTCCGCGAGGGTCCCTCGCTGGCGCGGATCGGCCGCGCCGGCAAGGCCCTCGCGCGTCACCGCCACCGAATTGGCCGAGCCCGATGTCGAGCCGACGACGACACGATGCCCGCGCTCTCTCAGCAAAGCCAACGTATCCGGGGACAATCCGGTTTCCACGAGAAGAGCGTCCGGCCGCCATTGATGGTGGATGCGCGGCGCCGCCACCGCCTCGGCGATGTTCTGGCCGAAATCGACGACGCCCAGGATCACCTGGAGCACGGTCGTCACGATCCGGCTTCCGCCCGGGCTCCCCGTGACGAGAGCGAGCCGGCCGTCCTCGAACATCATCGTCGGCGTCATGCTGGAGAGCGGGCGGGCGCCGGGCGCGACCGAATTGGGCTCGCCCCCGACGAGGCCATAGGCGTTCAGCGCCCCGGCCTTGGCCGCGAAATCGTCCATCTCGTTGTTGAGCAGCACGCCCGTCCCATCCGCCACGAGGCCAAGCCCGTAGGAGAAGTTCAGCGTCGTCGTGTTGGCGACCGCGTTGCCCTCCCGGTCCACGATCGAGAAATGGGTCGTCTGCGGGGATTCGTAGGGAAGCGGATTGCCCGCCATCACCTCCTCCGGCGGCCGGGCGCGCCGGGGATCGATCTCCGCGCGCAAGGCCGCCGCATAGGCTTTGGAGGTGAGCCCCGCCACCGGCACCTTCACGCGGTCCGGATCGCCGAGCCAGGCGGCGCGGTCCGCATAGGCCGGCTTCATCGCCTCGGCCATCAGGTGATAGGCTGCGGCGCTGCCCGCCCCGGCCTCGGCGAGGTCGAAGCCTTCCAGGATGTTGAGGATCTGGATGAGATGCACGCCGCCCGAGCTGGGCGGGGGCATGGTGACGATCTCGCGCCCCCGATAGGTGCCGCGCACGGGCTCTCGCCAGACGGGCCGGTAGGCGGCGAGGTCGCCGGCCTGCATGACGCCGCCTGCCGCGCGCACCGCCTCGGCGATCTTTCGCGCCACCGGCCCCTCGTAGAACCCGCGCGGGCCCTTTTCCGCAATGGCCGCGAGGGTCGCGGCGAGGTCCGGCTGGACGAGACGCTCGCCGGCTTCGGGCGGCCGGCCGTCGCGATAGAAGACGGCCCGGCTCTGCGGATGGCGCCCGAGACGCCCGGACCTCACGAGGGAGCGGGCGAGGTCCTCGTCCACCGCGAATCCCTCACGGGCCAGGGCCTCGGCCGGCCGGACGAGATCGGCCAGCGTGAAGCGGCCCGAGCCGTAGCGCTCCAGCGCCGCCGCCATCCCGGCGACGCTTCCGGGCACGCCCACGGAGAGGCCCGTATCGCGCGACTTCGCGGGATCGGGCTCCCCGCCCGGCAGCAGGAACATGTCGTGCGTCGCGCCTGCGGGGGCGGTCTCGCGGTAATCCAGCGCGACCGTCTCGGCCGCCCGGCCGGGCGCGGCGGCGCGATGGATCAGCATGAAGCCGCCGCCGCCCAGATTGCCGGCCCGCGGCAGGGTGACGGCGAGCGCGAAATGGGTGGCGACGGCGGCATCGACGGCATTGCCGCCGCGCCTCAGGATCTCGACGCCGACATGCGTCGCGCGCGCCTCCTGGCTCGCCACCATCCCGCCATGGCCGAGGACGGGCAGGAACCGGGCCCGCTCCGAGACGATCGGCGCGGGCCAGGCCGAGGGCATGCCCGGAGGCGCGCCCTGGGCGAAAGCGACGGTCGCGAAGAGGGAAACGATCAGGGGCAGGGCCGCGGCGAGCGCGGGCCAGCGAAACCGGCCAGACATGCGGCCCTTCCTGCCACGCCGCCGCCGCCGCGCGAAGGGGACCCTGCGTCGCGCATCCGGGCCGGCCGTGATAGGGAGGCGCGCGGGCCGCATTCCTCCCTGGCCCGCGAAAGGTTCATCGGTGAGCGTCTTCCTGCCCGATTCCGGCACTCTCCTCGCCTATACGATCGCCTGCCTGATCCTCTTCGCGACGCCGGGCCCCGATATGAGCCTGTTCCTGTCTCAGACGATCGTGGGCGGGCGGCGGGCCGGGCTCGCGGCGATGGCGGGCGCCATGACCGGCTGCTGCGTGCATTCGCTGGTCGCGGCGCTCGGCCTCTCGGCCCTGATCGCGGCTTCCGCTACGGCCTTCTCGGTGCTGAAGGTGGTCGGGGCGCTGTACCTGCTCTGGCTCGCCATCGACGCGGTGCGTCGCGGCTCCGCCCTCTCCCTGTCCGGCGGGCGCCCCGCCCCGTCCCTGAAGCGGACCTTCCTGCTCGGCCTCGGCATCAACCTCACCAATCCGAAGGTGGTGCTCTTCTTCGTGACCTTCCTGCCGCAATTCGTCTCGGCGCATGACGCGCATGCCGCGGGCAAGCTTCTCGTGCTCGGGCTCTATTTCGTGCTGGTCTCGCTGCCTCTGGCGATCATGATGGTGCTCCTGGCGGAGCGCCTCATCGGCGCGCTGACGCGGCGGCCGCGGATCATGCGCCTCCTCGACTACGCCTTCGCCGGAATCTTCGCGCTCTTCGCCCTGCGCATCGCGGCCCTCCCCTCGCGCTGAAGCGCCCCGAGTTCCTTGACAGGCCCCCGGCCTCGTCCCTATAGCCGCCCAGCTTCGACTCGCTCGGAGATGGCGGAGTAGCTCAGCTGGTTAGAGCAGAGGAATCATAATCCTTGTGTCGGGGGTTCGAGTCCCTCCTCCGCTACCAGCCTTCCCCCAACATCAGCGTCTTCAGATCGCCTCTAGGCGACCGCCCTGGGACGCTCGCTCCCGACCGGACAGGCGCCCGTCTCGATCCGGTCGAGGCCGAGGGAAGCGAGCGCCGCGCGCAGTTGCGCGCCGGCCCTCCCTTCGCCCGTGAAGACGGCAAGGCCCGGCGCTACCGGACCGGTCGGGCCGTCCGCCTCCGCGAGAATCTGCGCGACGCGACGCCCGACGGCTGGAGCCGGGTCGAGGAAGGTGACGGGCCAGGGCGCGAGGCGCCGCATGCGCCCCGCGAGCAGCGGATAATGCGTGCAGGCGAGCACGACGACATCCGTCCGGCGGCCGCCGCGGTCAGCGAAGCAGGGGGAGATTTCCGCCGCGAGCGCCTCGTCCGAAACCGGCTCTCCCGCAAGCTCCGCCTCGGCCATCGCGGCGAGGCGCGTCGAGCCGACGAGATCGACCTCGCAGCCACCCGCATAAGCCGCGACCAATTCGCGCGTATAGTCGCGCCGCACCGTGCCGGGCGTCGCCAGCACCGCGACGCGGCCCGTCCGCGAAAGCGCGACGCCAGGCTTCACCGCAGGCACCGTGCCGACGAAGGGAAGGTCGAAGCGCTCGCGCAAAACCGGCAGGACGAGCGTCGAGATCGTGTTGCAGGCGACGACCACGATGTCGGGCGCATGGCGCGCGACCAGGGCCGCCGTCACCTCCACCACACGCCGGACCAGAGGCTCCTCGGCCCAGCCGCCATAGGGAAAGGCGGCGTCGTCGGCCGCATAGACGTAGCGGGCATCGGGTCGTGCCCGGCGAACCTCGCGCAGCACGCTCAAGCCGCCGACGCCGGAATCGAGGAGCAGGATGGCCGGCCGCCTCGTCCCGGCGGCCAGGATTCGCGTCGTCCGGCCGGCGAGGAGGTCGTAATGCTTGGATGCGGGGCTTTGGGCTTCGGACATCGGGGACGCGGCAGGGTCGAGGGAGCCCGGGCAGGATAGCGGGGCGGCGGTTAACGGCTGTTCACCACCGCACGTCCCGGCCCGGGGCCGGCCGGCGTCAATGCCTCACGCTGGCCGAGAGGAGATTGATCACCAGCACCCCGGCCAGAATGAGGCCGATCCCGGCCAAGGCCGGGGCATCGAGCCTCTCGCCGTGGAAAATCCAGCCGAGGGCGGCGATCAGCACGATCCCGACCCCCGACCAGATCGCGTAGATCACGCCGACCGGGATCGTCCGCATGGCGAGGGACATGCAGAAAAAGGCGACCGCGTAGCCGGCGAGGGCCGCGACCGCCGGCCAGGGCCGCGCGAAGCCGTCCGACGCCTTGAGCGCCATCGTTCCGGCGACCTCCGCCGCGATGGCGAGAGCGAGGAGAAGGAAGCTCGCCGGCGACATGCGGGCTCGTCACGGCGGGCGGACCGCCCGGCCCGCCTCAGTGCCTGTGCCGGCTGTCGAAGCGGCGGCGCGTCACGGGCTGCTTGCTCTGGATCGGCGGCGGACCGGTCCGGACCGGGGCGGGACCCGAGGCCGGGGCGGAGGTCTCCGTCTTGGGCGTCTCGGCGGAGAGACGGCGGACCGGCCAGCCATCCGTCCAGCGCCCCATGTCGAGGAAGGAGGGATCCTGCCTCAGCCCGACCAGATCCGCCCCCGTTTCCGTGGTGGCGATCAGCATGTCGAAGACGCGCCAATAGGCGAGCCAGTCGAGCGTATCGACCGTGTTGCGCTCGACCTGCTGGAGCAGCACGCGCTGCTCGCCCGTCAGCTGCGCCTCGACCGACCAGGGCACGCGCGGGGGCGGGGGCGGGCGCAGGCGGCGGCCCTTCGCGTCGAATTTCGGCGCCTCCTCGACGGTCGGGAGCTTGATCGTCTCCGAGCTGTAGCCGTCCATCGGACCCGCCGGCGAGGCGAGCGTGGCGGTGAGCGGCGGAAAGCCGTGGTCGTCGGAGGCCGAGCGCATGAAGAGCTTGCGGACGGCCGGGACGGAGGAGGTTTCCTTGAGGATGCGGCGCGACAGGCGGTCGGCCGCGAGGTTGGTCTGGTCGCCCGACATGAGGACGAGATTGGTCGCCTCCGGGATCGCCGCGAGATCGGCGAGCCGGATGCCCCTCGACGTGTCGTCCTTGGCGATGCCGCCCGCCATCAGGGCGAAGATCAGCTTCGGCGCCGGGATGTCGAGGTCCTTCGCCCGCGCCGCGAGGTTCACGGCGATGCCCGTCCCCGCCGAATGGGCGAGGTAGAACGTCTCGGCGGGATCGGGCTTCGCCTGCGGATCGGAGGCGAGCTGGGCGAGCGCGCTCTTGATCAGGGCGCCCGCCCTGTCCGTCGCGTCGGTGGGCTTCGTGCTCCCGACCACCTGGAAGCCAGGAAAGAGCACCAGATGGCCGCGCCGGGCGAGATGGTCGATCCAGGCGCCGTAGACGACCGGATTCGCCGCCCCCCAGGCATGCAGCAGGACGACCACGCTCCGCGGCTTCTCGGGGGCCGAGGCCATGTGGAAGACGTAGGTGACCTCGCCGGGCTTGCCGATGGCGCGCTTGACCACCTCTCCCGTCGTATCGAGCGAGGCGCCGGGCCCCGTCTTCGGCTGGGTGGGCGAGGAGAGCGCCCAGGACGGGCCGGCCGCGAGCGCGGCGAGCGCGAGGGCGGCGAGCGTGACAATCTTGGGGCGTAACATCGAGGCGTCGGCAACTCGGTCTTCGGGGCTGCGGAGTCCATAGCAGATCGAATGCGCCCGCGTCGCTAGCCTTTTCGCCTCCCCTCCGCGAGCGCCCTGATCACGCCGCGCCAGGTGCGCACGTCCTGCTCGGTCAGTTCCATGCGATGGAGCATGTCGCGCATGTTGCGCACCATGACCGGCCGCTTGTCGGGAGGATAGAAGCCGGCCCCGTCCAGCTCCGCCTCCAGGTATTCGAACAGCGAGAGGACGGCCTCGCGCGTCGCGGGGGGCGTTCCGGGATGGGGCGCGAAGGGCAGGCCCCGGCCCAGCGCCCGCGTCCATTCGTAGCCGGCCACCATCACCGCCGCCGCGAGGTTGAGCGAGGGATGGGCCGGATCGACGGGAAAGGTCAGGATCGCATCGGCGAGCGAGACGTCGTCATTGCCGAGCCCCGTGCGCTCGCGCCCGAACAGGATGGCGGTCCTCTCGCCCGCCGCCGCGCGGCGCGCGATCTCGGCGAAGGCCGCCTCCGGCCCGAGGATGCGCTTCATCTGCCCGCGCGAGCGGGCCGTGGTGGCGAGGACGAAATGGAGATCGCCCAGAGCCTCGGCCGTTGTCGCGAAGGCGCGGGCGCCGTCCAGCACATGCCCCGCCCCCGCGGCGGGCGCCGCCGCGCCCGGATGCGGCCAGCCCTCGCGCGGGGCGACGAGCCTCATCTCCGAAAGGCCGAAATTCGCCATGGCTCGCGCCGCCATGCCGATATTCTCCGGCATCTGCGGCTCGACGAGGACGATGGCGGGAGGACGGGCCGCGGCGGGCTCGGGCAAAGCGGGTCTCCGCAGGGGCCGGGAGGGCCGGGTGCCACGGCGCCGCGGCACAGGCAAGGCCCTCGAATCCGCAGCCCGGATCGTCGCGTCCGGAAGGGTTCCGAGAAATGCCCGGAACACCGTCCTTTCAGCTTTCCGGCGCGCAAGGCCCGCGCTATGAACCTTGGCCCTCCGCAGCCCCCGCTGCGCCTTTTCTCCGCACCGGCCCCCCTTCCGGGCCATCTCCTCGCAGGTGAAACCATGGCAAAGATCAAGGTGACCAACCCGGTCGTCGAGCTCGACGGCGACGAGATGACCCGGATCATCTGGCAGCTCATCAAGGACAAGCTGATCCACCCCTATCTCGACGTCGACCTGCAGTATTTCGACCTTGGAGTCGAGTATCGCGACAAGACCAACGACCAGGTCACGGTCGACGCGGCCCACGCGATCCAGAAGGCCGGCGTCGGCGTCAAATGCGCCACGATCACCCCCGACGAGGCGCGGGTGAAGGAGTTCGGGCTCAAGGAGATGTGGAAATCGCCGAACGGCACCATCCGCAACATCCTCGGCGGCGTCATCTTCCGCGAGCCGATCATCTGCAAGAACGTGCCGCGCCTCGTCCCGGGCTGGACGCAGCCCTTCGTCATCGGCCGCCACGCCTATGGCGACCAGTACCGCGCGACGGATTTCAGGGTGCCGGGCAAGGGGCGGCTCACGATCAAGTTCGAGGGCGAGGACGGCACCGTCATCGAGAAGGAAGTGTTCAAGTTTCCGGGCTCCGGCGTCGCCATGTCGATGTACAATCTCGACGACTCGATCCGCGACTTCGCCCGCGCCTCGCTCAATTACGGCCTGGCCCGCAAATATCCCGTCTACCTCTCGACCAAGAACACGATCCTCAAGGCCTATGACGGCCGCTTCAAGGACCTGTTCCAGGAGGTCTACGATGCGGAATTCGCCTCGAAGTTCAAGTCGCTTGGCCTGCATTACGAGCATCGCCTGATCGACGACATGGTGGCCTCGTGCCTGAAATGGTCGGGCGGCTATGTCTGGGCCTGCAAGAACTACGACGGCGACGTGCAGTCCGACACGGCGGCCCAGGGCTTCGGCTCACTCGGCCTCATGACCTCGGTGCTGATGACGCCGGACGGCAACACGGTCGAGGCGGAGGCCGCGCACGGCACGGTCACCCGCCATTACCGCGAGCACCAGAAGGGCAAGGAGACCTCCACCAACTCCATGGCCTCGATCTTCGCCTGGACCCGCGGCCTCGCCCATCGCGCCAAGCTCGACGGCAACGACGCGCTCGCCAAGTTCTCCGCGACCCTGGAGAAGGTCTGCATCGACACCGTCGAGAGCGGCGACATGACCAAGGATCTCGCCCTCCTTGTCGGCGCCGACCAGAAGTGGCTCTCGACGACGGGCTTCCTCGACAAGGTCGACGAGAACCTCAAGAAGGCCATGGCCTGAGGCTCACCGGCCCCGCGCTTCGGCGGGGCTGAGGGGGGCGGCCCGCTGCCCCCCGGTCGTGGCCGGACTTGACCCGGGGCAACCGGGTGAAGCCTCCCTGTCATCCCCTTCCCCTCCGCTTCGCTCCGGCCGGGGATGACAAGGGAAGCGGGAGGGCCGCTCGACAACCCGTCCCCCCGTCCCTAGAAGTCCGGCCGGGAGGCCGCGGCGCGGCCGGATTGCACGGATTCATCCGCCATGAGCGGCGTCAACGAGATCAGGTCCACCTTCATCGACTACTTCGCGAGGAACGGGCACGAGCCCGTCGCCTCCTCTCCGCTCGTGCCGCGGAACGACCCCACCCTGATGTTCACCAATGCCGGGATGGTGCAGTTCAAGAACGTCTTCACCGGTATCGAGAAGCGCCCCTATTCGCGGGCGGCCTCCGCCCAGAAATGCGTGCGCGCCGGCGGCAAGCACAACGACCTCGACAATGTCGGCTACACGGCCCGGCACCACACCTTCTTCGAGATGCTGGGGAACTTTTCCTTCGGCGACTACTTCAAGGAACGGGCGATCGACCTCGCCTGGAATTTGATCACGAAGGAATTCGGCCTGCCGAAGGACAAGCTCCTCGTCACCGTCTACGCTGATGACGAGGAGGCGGCCTCGCTCTGGAAGCGCATCGCGGGCTTTTCGGACGAGAAGATCATCCGCATCGGCACCTCCGACAATTTCTGGCAGATGGGCGATACGGGCCCCTGCGGGCCCTGCTCGGAGATCTTCATCGACCAGGGGCCCTCGCTCCAGGGCGGCCCGCCCGGCTCGCCCGACGAGGACGGCGACCGCTTCCTCGAATTCTGGAACCTCGTCTTCATGCAGTTCGAGCAGATCGGGCCCGGCAACCGCGAGCCGCTGCCGCGTCCCTCGATCGACACCGGCATGGGGCTCGAGCGCATCGCCGCGATTCTCCAGGGCGTCCACTCGAACTACGACACGGACCTCTTCGTCGCGCTGATCGAGGCGGTGTCCCACGTCATCGGCCGCCCGCCCGAGGACACGACGCGCGCCTCCTACCGGGTGATCGCCGACCATCTGCGCGCCTCCGCCTTCCTGGTCGCGGACGGCGTCCTGCCCTCCAACGAGGGCCGGGGCTACGTCCTGCGCCGGATCATGCGCCGTGCCATGCGCCACGCCCAGCTCCTCGGGGCGCGCGAGCCCGTGATGTGGCGCCTCGTGCCGACCCTCGTGCGCGAGATGGGCGTCGCCTATCCCGAGCTGGGTCGGGCCGAAGCGCTGATCGTCGAGACGCTGAAGCTCGAGGAGAGGCGCTTCCGGCGCACGCTGGAGCGTGGCCTCGCCATGCTGGACGAGGAGAGCGCCGGCCTCACGCGCGGCCAGAGCTTCTCGGGCGAGACGGCCTTCACGCTCTACGACACCTACGGCTTCCCGCTCGACCTCACGCAGGACGCGCTGAAGGCGCGCGGCATCGCCGTCGATACGGACGCCTTCAACGCCGCCATGGAGCGCCAGCGCGAGAAGGCGCGCGCGGCCTGGGCCGGCTCGGGCGAGGCGGCGACGGACGCCGTCTGGTTCGCGGTGAAGGAGAAGACCGGCGCCACCGAGTTCCTCGGCTACGATACCGAGACGGCGGAGGGCGTCGTCGCGGCGATCGTCAGGGACGGCGCCGAGGCGCCGGGGCTCGGCGCCGGCGAGAGCGGACTCGTCGTGCTGAACCAGACGCCGTTCTATGGTGAATCGGGCGGCCAGGTCGGCGATACCGGCCTCCTCCTCGGCGCGGGCATCCGCGCGCGCGTCGTCGATACCGAGAAGAAGCTCGGCGACCTCTTCGTGCACCACGTCACGGTCGAGGAGGGCACGCTCGCGCCCGGCACGACGCTGGAACTCAAGGTCGACCATGCTCGCCGCGGCGCCATCCGCGGCCACCATTCCGCGACCCATCTCCTGCACGAGGCCCTGCGCCGGGTGCTGGGCGACCATGTCGCGCAGAAGGGCTCGCTGGTCTCGCCCGACCGGCTGCGCTTCGATTTCAGCCATCCCAAGCCCATGACGCCCGCCGAGTTGTCGGCCGTCGAGGACATGGCGAACCGCCTCGTCCTCCAGAACGAGCCCGTCGTCACCAAGCTGATGGCGGTCGACGACGCGGTCGCCTCCGGCGCCCGTGCGCTCTTCGGCGAGAAATACGGCGAGGAGGTCCGGGTCGTCTCCATGGGGACGGATCGCGAGGAGGGGGCCGCGCCGAAGGCTTTCTCCATCGAGCTGTGCGGGGGCACCCATGTCGGGCGCACCGGTGATATCGGCCTCGTGGCGGTGCTGGGCGAGAGCGCGGTCGCGGCGGGCGTGCGCCGGCTCGAGGCGCTGACGGGGGAGGCGGCGCGCCGCCATCTTTCCGGCGAGAGCAAAACCCTGCGCGAGGCCGCGTCTCTCCTCAAGACGCCGGTCGGCGAGGTGACGGAGCGTCTCTCCTCGCTGATCGAGGAGCGGCGCAAGCTGGAGCGCGAACTGGCCGAGGCGCGACGCAAGCTCGCCATGGGCGGCAGCGGCGGCGGGGACGGCCCGAAGACCGTGGCCGGCGTGAACTTCCTTGGCCGCGTGCTGCGCGGCGTGCCGGCGAAGGACCTCAAACCCCTCGTCGACGAGGCCAAGGCGAAGATCGGCTCAGGCATCGTCGCCTTCGTGGCCGTCGACGAGAGCGAGCGGGCGAGCATCGTCGTCGGCGTCACTGCCGACCGCACCGGCAGCGCAAATGCCGTCGATCTCGTCCGTGCGGGCTCGGCGGCGCTCGGCGGCAAGGGCGGCGGCGGGCGGCCGGACATGGCCCAGGCCGGCGGCCCGGACGGCGCCAATGCCGAGGCGGCCCTCGCAGCCGTGGAAGCCGCCATCGCGGGAGCGCAATCGGCGGCCGCCTGAAAGTTGCGGCGCCCGGACGCGCAGCCCAGCCGGAAGCCCCCAGCCTCGAAGCGAAATCAGCCCTTCGAGTGAAGCGCTCTCCCTACCCGTATCGCGCCTTCAGCATGGCATGGACCGCCCGCGCCCCTTGCACCTCGCCTCCCTCGGGGCGTGCCGGGCGGGCGCTCGGGTTCCAGGCGTAGATGTCGAAATGCAGATGCGCCTTCGCGGCGGTCACGAAGCGGCGCAGGAAAAGCGCGGCGGTGATCGAGCCGCCGAACCCGCCCGCGGGAGCGTTGGTGAGGTCGGCGATCTTGCCCTCCACCATCTTGCGGTAGCGCGGCCAGAGCGGCATCCGCCAGACCGGATCGTCCACCGCGAGGCCGAGCCGGACCATCTCCTCGACCAGCTCGTCGTCCTCGCCATAGACCGGCGGCAGGTCGGGACCGAGGGCGACGCGGGCTGCGCCCGTCAGCGTCGCGAAATCCACGATCAGCTCCGGCGCCTCCTCGTCGGCGAGAGCCAGGGCGTCGGCCAGGACCAGCCGCCCCTCGGCATCGGTATTGCCGATCTCGACCGTCAGCCCCTTGCGGCTGCGCAGCACGTCACCCGGCCGGAAGGCGGCGCCCGAGATGGAATTCTCCACCGCCGGGATCAAAACTCGCAACCGGACCCGCAGCCCCTCCCCCATCACGATCGCGGCCAGGGCCAAAGCCGCGGCGGCGCCTCCCATGTCCTTCTTCATGAGCAGCATCGAGGAGGACGGCTTGATGTCGAGCCCGCCCGTATCGAAGCAGACGCCCTTGCCCACGATCGTCACCTTCGGCGCGGAAGACTCGCCCCAGCGGATGTCGATCAGCCGCGGCGCCCGCGGCGAGGCCGCGCCGACCGCGTGGATCATCGGCAGGCCCGCCGCGAGCAGGGCCTCGCCCGCGACGACCTCGCAGGCGGCGCCGTGCCGGGCGGCGAGGCCGCGCGCTGCCGCTTCCAACTCATCGGGCCCCAGGTCGTTGGCGGGCGTGTTGACAAGGTCGCGCCCCAACGCGACCGCCTCCGCGATCCGCTCGATCTCCCCGGCATCGACGCCCGCCGGCGCGAGAAGGCGCGCCTCGCAGGGCGGACGCTCCCGGTAGAGGTCGAAGCGATAGGCCGCGAGCAGCCAGGCGAGGCCGGCCGCCTTCCTGTCGGGCCAATCGCCGTCGAGGCGATAGGTCCCGGCGGGCAGCGAGTTGGCGAGCTTGCCGGCCGCGAAGGGCTCGTCCTCCTCTCCCGCGCCGAACAGGACCTCCTCGATGCTTCCGTCCGGCGCCGGGACGAGGCCGATCGCGCCGGGCTTCGGGCGGAATCCGCTTGCCTTCAGGAAGGCCCCCGCGAGCGGGCCGAGCCCGGCCCTCACCCCGGGCCAATTCTGCGCGTCGACGCGCCGGATCGGGATCGCTCCCCGCCCGCCCTCCTCCGGCGAGGCAAAGAGAAGGGGATGGTCGGCCTTGCTCGACATGAGGCTCCTTCGGGCGGCTTTAACGCGGGGTTAGGGTTAACGATTTATCGCTGACACCCTCTTCGAGAGGGGTGGTGTCATGGCGTTTCCCTCGCTGCAAGCGTTCCGGCCCAAGCTGCGGGCGGCCCTCGGCCTCGCGCTCCTTGCCGCCACCCTCGCCGGCTGCCAGTCGCGCGATCCCTCGACGACGGGGTCGATCTCCTTCGGCGCCCCGTCCGGCTCCGAGGCCGACCTGCGGAGAATGGCGGAGGAGATGGGGCCGCGCGTACAGGCCAATCCCGGCAATCCCCAGGCCGCGCTGGACTATGCCCGCGTGCTCCGCGCGCTCGGGCGAACCTCCGAGGCCGTCGCGGTGCTCCAGCAGGCGGCCCTGCGCAACCCGAACCATCTCGAACTCCTGGCCGCCTACGGCAAGGTCCTGGCCGATACGGGCCGCTACCGGGAGGCGGCCACCGTCCTCGCCAACGCCCATCGCCCCGAGCGGCCCGATTGGCGCATCCTCTCCACCCAGGGCGTGGTCGCCGACCAGCTCGGCGATTTCGAGGGCGCCCAGCGCTTCTATTCCGCCGCCCTCAAGATCGTGCCGGGCGAGCCCTCGGTGCTGGCCAACCAAGGATTGTCCTTCGCGCTGGCCAAGCGCCTCGACGAGGCCGAGCGCATCCTGACGATCGCCGCCCAGCATCCGCGCGCAGATGCCCGCGTCCGGCGCAACCTCGCCCTCGTCCTCGGGCTGCGCGGACGCCTCCCAGAGGCCGAGGCGATGCTGCGCCGCGACCTGCCTCCGCAACAGGCCGAGGAAGCGATGGCCGGCATCCGCGGCATGGTCCGCCAGAACAACAGCTGGGGCGCGATCAAGCAGGCGGACAGAGCCCATCCGGCGGCAGGCAAGCCGGACGCCCGGCGCCCGGCCACCCGCAGCGCCGGGCTTTAGATTGCGCTCCCCGCCGGGCGGGGCTACCGCTGAAGGGGTCCCGGAGGACCCCATGCTCGATATCCATGCCAAGGGCGTCTATGTCATCGCCCCCACTCCCTTCCATCCCGACGGCCGCGTCGACGAGGCGTCGATCGACGGCATGGTGGATGCCTATGCGGCAGCCGGGGCCAGCGGCATCACCGTGCTCGGCATCATGGGAGAGGCGCCCAAGCTCGAGGCGAAGGAAGCGCTCGACATCGCCACCCGCGTCATCCGCCGCGCGGGGAACATGAAGGTCGTGGTCGGCGTCTCGGCCGCCGGCTTCGCCGCGATGCGCGCGCTCTCGCGTGGCGTGATGGAGGCCGGCGCGGCCGGGGTCATGATCGCCCCTCCCCCGAGCCTCAGGACGGACGACCAGATCGTGGCCTATTTCAGCCAGGCCGCCGAGGCGATCGGCCCGCAAACCCCCTGGGTGCTCCAGGATTATCCGCTGACGCTCGGCGTGGTCATGACGCCCGGCGTGATCCGGCGAATCATCACCGAGAACCCCTCCTGCGTCATGCTCAAGCACGAGGACTGGCCGGGCCTCGACAAGATCTCGGCCTTGCGCCGGTTCGAGAAGGACGGCATGCGCCGCGTCTCGATCCTGACCGGCAACGGCGCGCTGTTCCTGGATTTCGAGATGGAGCGCGGCGCGGACGGCGCCATGACCGGCTATTGCTTCCCGGACATGCTGGTCGACCTCGTCAACCTGTCCGCGCAGGGCAAGCGGGACGAGGCGCACGACCTCTTCGACGCCCACCTGCCGCTGATCCGCTACGAGCAGCAGCAGGGCGTCGGCCTCGCGGTGCGCAAATACGTGCTGATGCGGCGGGGCATCATCGCCTCCGACGCGCAGAGGAAGCCGGGCGCCGCCCTCTCGGCCGAATCCAGGAAGGAGGTCGATTACCTCCTCTCCCGCCTCGCCCGCTTCGACCGGCGCGCGCAGAAGCTCGCCGCCTGAAGGGGGAGGCGCAGGGGGAGCGGGGAGCCTCATCCGCTTGCGTCCTTGGCCGGCCGGGATCATGCTGCGCCAAATCCGGAGCGGGTGCTCCGGGACGAAACCCCAGAGGACGGGAGGATGCGATGCTCGGCAGGCGCGATCTCATCAAGGGCGGCCTCGGGGCTCTCGCCTTGGGAGCAGGCGGCGTCCGGCGGGCGCTTGCCGGGGAGAAGACGGTCACCCTCCCCTTCGCCGGCGGCGATCGGCCTCTTGTCCAATATCCCGGCAAGCGCCCGCTGATCCGGCTCACCAGCCGCCCGCCGCAGCTCGAGACGCCGTTCGAGATCTTCGACGGCAACGTCATCACGCCGAACGACGCCTTCTTCGTTCGCTACCACCTCGCCGACATTCCGCTCGAGATCGATCCCGACACCTATCGGATCGAGGTGAAGGGCAAGGTCGACAAACCCCTGTCGCTCTCGCTCCAGGAGCTGAAGACCTCCTTCGAGGCGGCCGAGATCGTGGCGGTGAACCAGTGCTCCGGCAATTCCCGCGGCTTCTTCGAGCCGCGGGTCGGCGGCGGCCAGCTCGCGCACGGGGCCATGGGCAATGCGCGCTGGAAGGGCGTGCCGCTCAAGGCGGTGCTCGACCGCGCCGGAGTCCAGGCCGGGGCCGTGCAGGTCTCCTTCAACGGGCTCGACGGGCCGGTCATCCCCGAGACGCCGGATTTCGTGAAGGCCCTCGACATCGACCATGCCCGCGACGGCGAGGTCATGCTCGCCTATGCGATGAACGGGGAGGACCTGCCCTGGCTGAACGGCTTTCCCGTCCGCCTCGTCGTGCCGGGCTATTACGGGACCTACTGGGTCAAGCATCTGAGCGAGATCACCGTGCTCGACCGCCCGCTCGCCAATTTCTGGATGGCGACGGCTTACCGCATCCCGGACAATGCCTGCTCCTGCACCGAGCCCGGCCAGGCACCGAAGAAGACCGTGCCGATCGGCCGGTTCACCATCCGCTCCTTCATCACCAATGTCGCCGAGGGGCAGAAGCTCCCGGCGGGCGAGACGACCCTGCGCGGCATCGCCTTCGACGGCGGCCACGGCATCACCGAGGTCTCCGTCTCGACGGATGGCGGCCGAAACTGGAAAGCGGCATCCCTCGGCGAGGATCTCGGCAAATATTCGTTCCGGTCCTGGTCGCTTCCCGTCACCCTCGCCCATGGCGAGCACCGGCTCCAGGCGCGCGCGATCAACCGGATCGGGCAGTCGCAGCCGTCCAAGCCCCTCTGGAACCCCGCCGGCTATTTGCGGAACGTCGTCGAGACCGTCCGCGTCGAGGCGATGTGAGGGAGGCTCCGATGACCATGCGCAAGGCGGCGATCCTCATCGCCACGATCCTGGCCGGAGGGAGCGTCGGCTCCGCGCTCGCCAAGCCCCTCACCTACGTGCTGCCGGACGAGACTGCCGAGCTGCGCCCCGCCAAGCATCCCGGCTTCGAGGCCGCGCAGAACAACTGCCTGGCCTGCCACTCGGCGGACTACGTCCTGACCCAGCCGCCCAAGAGCGGCCCGGGCTTCTGGCAGGCCACCGTCACCAAGATGGTCAAGGTCTATCGCGCACCGATCGACGAGGCGGATGCCAAGGCGATCTCGGATTATCTCGCCCAGACCTATTGACGCCAGCGAGACCCGGGGGATGTGGCCGCGGGAGGCCCCGCGGCCCTGGTCCCCGGCGAGCCCTCAGCCCTTCAGCTTGGCGTTGCAGGCGGAATAATAGCCGCCGCCTTTCTGGATCCATTTCACGTCGCCAAGCGTGCCGGCGGCCTTGGCGGCGTTATAGGCGTCGAGGCAGGTATGCATGCGCGCCTTGCCGGGCGTCTCCTTGGCGTATTTCGGATCGACCGCGGCCGGATAGGAGACCGAGCCGGCGGCGGGGGCGGCGGCGGATTTCGCAGCCGGCGCGGGAGTGGCGGCCGCGGGAGCGCTCGCCGGAGCGGCCCCGGGCGCCGCGCTCGCCTCCGTGCCGCATTGGGCCTTGCGGAAATCGCTCCAGCTCAGCGTTCCGCCGGCCTTCTTCGCTTCCTGATATTTCGCCGAGCATTCCTTCATGGACAGGGCGTGGGCGGGTCCGGCGCCCGCGGCGCCCAGCGCCAACAAACCGAGAACCAGATGAACGTGTCGCATGTTCGTCTCCTGGAGACCTGCGGGTCGCCCTTCCCTAGGAAGGCGAAGGCAGACTGAAGCCTTGCTGAACGCCCGACGCAAGACGTCCGGGGGCGGGACCACGTCTGGCACGCTTGCTGCTTCGATCCGGCACAGGGCGCAGCCCAGCCCCCCCGGACGCTCCCATGCTGCGTCGCCCCGACGAGGAGAAACATCGATGCCGGCCGCCTCGATCACGGCTGCGGCTCCCGCAGCAAAAAGCGTGACCCCGATCCATAAATCCCTTTTCGCGCAGGTCGTTTTCGCTCTGGCCCTGGGCATCGTGCTGGGACTCGTCGCTCCCGACTTCGCGCAAAGCCTCAAGGTGCTGAGCGACGCCTTTCTCAAGCTGATCTCGATGATTGTCGCGCCCATCGTGTTCTGCGTCGTCGTGCACGGCATCGCGGGAGCGGGAGACCTGCGGAAGGTCGGGCGCGTCGGGGTCAAGGCGCTCGTCTATTTCGAGGTGATGACGACGCTCGCGCTGGCGCTCGGCCTGATCCTGGCCTATCTCGCCGGCCCCGGCCACGGGATGAACATCGACCCCTCGAAGCTCGACGGCAAGGCGATCCAGACCGCCACCGCGAATGCCCACAGCCTCCAGGGCGGCGGCCTCTCGGGCTTCCTGCTGAACATCATCCCCACCACCTCCTTCGATGCGCTGGCGCGCAACGACGTCCTGCAAGTCCTCTTCTTCGCCGTCCTGTTCGGGGTCTCTCTCGCCCTCTTCGGCGGCCCGCAGGGGCAGAAGGTCACGGAGATGATCGAGGCCGTCTCCGGCGTCCTGTTCAAGGCGATGGGGCTCATCGTGCGCGTCGCCCCGCTCGGCGTGCTGGGGGCGGTCGCCTATACGGTGGCACGCTACGGCGTCGGCTCGCTCAAGCAGCTCGTCTCGCTCGTCGTGCTGTTCTACGTCGCCGTCATCCTCTTCGTCGTGGTCGTGCTCGGCGCGACCTTGCGCCTGGCGGGACTGAACATCTTCAAGTTCCTCGCCTATCTGCGCGAGGAACTCACCATCGTGCTGGCCACGGCCTCCTCCGACGCCGTTCTGCCGCAGGTCATGCGCAAGCTCGAATATCTCGGGGTGAAGAAATCGACCGTCGGCCTCGTCGTGCCGACCGGCTATTCCTTCAATCTCGACGCCTTCTCCATCTACCTGACCCTCGCGGTCGTCTTCATCGCCCAGGCGACCAACACGCCGCTCTCCTTCGGCGATCTGCTTCTCGTGCTCGGGATCTCGCTCATCACGTCGAAGGGGGCGCACGGCGTTCCGGGGTCGGCCATCGTCATCCTGGCGGCGACGCTGAACGCCGTGCCGGCCATCCCGGCGATCGGGCTGGTCCTGGTCCTGTCGGTCGACTGGTTCATCGGGATGGCGCGCGCGCTCGGCAACCTCATCGGCAATTGCGTGGCGACCGTCGTCATCGCGGCCTGGGAAGGCGACCTCGACAGGGCGCGGGCGCTGGAGGTCCTCGACCAGCCCGCCCCGGACATGGCGGCGATCACCGACGCCGCGGCGCCGCGGGCGGCGTAGGTGGCGCTTCCGGCGCCTCGCCAACAAAAAGGCCGCCCCCCCGGGGGGCGGCCTTTTCTTCATGTCTTCTTGCGGGAGCCGCGGCTCAGCGCGAATAGAACTCGATGACGAGGTTCGGCTCCATCTGAACCGGATAGGGCACCTCGCCGAGGGTCGGGATGCGGTTGTAGGTGGCGGTCATCTTGGACGGGTCGACCACGATGTAGTCCGGCACGTCGCGCTCGGCGAGCGACTGGGCGACGACCACCAGCTCGAGCTGCTTGGAGCCTTCCTTGACCTCGATCACGTCGCCGGCCTTCACGAGGAAGGAGGGAACGTTGACACGCACGCCATTCACCTTGATGTGGCCGTGATTCACGAACTGGCGCGCCGCGAAGACGGTCGGCACGAACTTGGCGCGATAGACGACGGCGTCGAGGCGCCGCTCGAGCAGGCCGATCAGGTTCTCGCCCGAATCGCCCTTCATGCGGATCGCCTCCGCATAGTAGCGGCGGAACTGCTTCTCGGTGATCGAGCCGTAATAGCCCTTGAGCTTCTGCTTGGCGCGCAATTGCGTGCCGAAGTCGCTCATCTTGCCCTTGCGGCGCTGGCCGTGCTGGCCGGGGCCGTATTCGCGCTTGTTGACGGGGCTCTTCGGGCGGCCCCAGATGTTCTGGCCCATGCGGCGGTCGAGCTTGTGCTTCGCCGTGATGCGCTTCGACATTCGCGTATCCTCTCAATGGCGCCCGCGCGGGCGGGCAGGATCGCGCCCTCCTTTCCCTCCCCTTGCGGGGCGGGCGACAGGACCGGCTTTCGAGGCCGGCCCGCGGGTCGCGTGAAACAAGACGCGCGGCCGAGGGGCCGCGCGCTGCCGGCTCTCTAGGCGGCCCCGGCGCCAAGGTCAATGGCCGGAGACGCCCGAAAGGACTGCTCTCAGGCGACCGGCGGGGTTCGGAAGGTCCACATCTTGTGGGCGCCGAAGCTCCAGAACAGGACGAGGCCCGACGTCGCGAGCTGGGCCAGGAGATAGGGCGTGCCGAAGCTCCGCACCAGGAGCGCCATCAAGCCCCAGGTGAGGCCCATCCCGACCAGCCAGACGACGAGAAAGCGCCAGGTCGCCTGAACATGAGGCCGGTCGCTGGCATAGGTCACGCGGCGATGCAGCAGATAGGAGGCGATGCCGCCCACGACATAGCCGACGAGCGTCGCCCGCACCGGGTCCGCCCGCCACCCCTCCACCAGCGCGACGAGGATGGCGTAATGCGTCGCCGTCACCACGATGCCGACGAGGAAGAAGGTGCCGAACTGGCGGCCGAGGCGCGCGAGGCGGCGCATCCTCAGCCCTGCATCCAGCCGGCGACGCGGCGCGAGGCGAGGCGAGGCAGGAGCTTCGAAGCGATGCCGATCAGGTGGTTGCGCCCGCCGGTCACGACCACCGCCCTCCCCTTCTCGTATCCGTCGAGGCCGAGCCGGGCGACCTCGGCGGCCGACATCGAGCCGGTCGAGAACATCTTCGACTTCTCGACATTTGCCCGCAGGGTGAATTCCGTCGCCGTCGGGCCGGGGCAGACGACCGTGACGACGACGCCGTGGCGCCGCGCCTCCTCGTGCAGAGCCTCCGACAGGGACACGACATAGGCTTTCGTCGCCGCATAGACGGCCATGAACGGGATCGCCTGATAGGCCGCCATGGAGGCGACGTTGACGATCCCGCCGCGCCGGCGCTCGATCATGCCCGGGAGCACGAGCCGGCAGAGCCGGGTGAGCGTCGTCACGTTCAATTCCACCATCGCCACCTGGTCCTCGTAGGACATGGTGGCGAAGCGGCCGCGCAGGCCGAAGCCGGCATTGTTGACCAGCGTCTCGGGCACGATGCCGCGCGCCCCCAGCTCCTCGACGAGGCGGAGCGCGCCTTCGGGCCTTTCGAGGTCGAGCGCGACGATCTCGGTCGCGACCTTCGGGGCGAGTTCGGCGGCGAGGGCGCGCAGGCGCTCCTCGCGCCGCGCCACGAGGACGAGCGGGCGCCCGCGTTCGGCTGCGATCCGGGCCATCTCGGCCCCGATCCCGCTCGAAGCGCCCGTGATCACCATCCAGCGCGGATCGGCCATGGAGGACAGGGCCGCTAGGCCCCCAGCTCCTGGCGGACGAGCGAGACCCAGTAGCCGACGCCGAGGGGGATGATGTCGTCGTTGAAATCGTAATGGGGCGTGTGGACCGCGTGGAAGGAGCCGTCCTCCTTCACGCCGTTGCCGATGAAGATGAAGGCGCCCGGCCTCGCCTTCAGCATGTCGGCGAAATCCTCGCCTCCCGTGATCGGCTGCGCGTTGTCGTCCACGGCCTCCTCGCCGACGAGGCGGGAGGCCGCGCGGGAGGCGCGGGCGGCATGGTCGGGATCGTTGACGAGCGTATTGGTGTAGCCGCCATATTCCACGCTCGCCGTGCAGTTCTGCGCCGCTGCATGGGCCTGCGCCAGCTCGCCCATCCGGCGGCGGATCAGCTCGCGCACGCTCTCCGAGAAGGTGCGCACCGTGCCGGTGATCACGATCTGCGCGGGCATGACGTTCGGCGAGGCCGGCGAGCCGCCCTGGATCGAGCCGATCGAGATGACGGCCGGATCGATGGCGGGCACGTTGCGCCCGACGACGTTCTGGAGCGCGAGGCAGAAATGGGCCTGGGCGATGGTGACGTCGGTCGCCAGATGCGGCGTCGAGCCGCCATGGCCGCCGGTGCCATGGAAGGTGACGGTGAAGAAATCGACCGCCGCCATCATCGGGCCAGGGCGCAGCCGGAACTGCCCCGCCGGCAGGCCGGGGCCGTTATGCATCCCGTAGACGGCATCGCAGGGGAAGCGCTCGAAGAGGCCGTCCTCCAGCATCTTCACCGCCCCGCCGCGGCCCTCCTCCGCCGGCTGGAAGATGAACTGAACGGTGCCGCCGAAATCGGGCTTCGCCGCGAGCGCCTTGGCCGCCCCGAGCAGCATCGTCGTGTGCCCGTCATGGCCGCAGGCATGCATGGTGCCCGGCACCGTCGAGGCATAGGGCAGGCCCGTCTGCTCGGCGATCGAGAGCGCGTCCATGTCGGCCCGCAGGCCGATCGCCCGGTTGCCGGGCCGGCTGCCCCGGAGCGTGCCGACGACCCCCGTGCCCCCGACCCCTTCGGCGACGTCGAGCCCGGCCGCACGCAGCTCCCGCGCCACGAGGGCCGCCGTGCGCGTCTCCTCCAGCCCCATTTCCGGGTGGGCGTGGATGTCCCGCCGGATCGCGGTCAGCTCGGATGCGAGCGGCTCGATTTCGCTGAGGATGGGATGGGTCATGACGGTCTCCGGGAAAGTGGCTTAGCGCATTTTCGCACGAGGTGGACCCGGCTCATGCGAGGAACCGGGGCCGCGCCGGCGAAAACGTGGAACGCAGGCGTTCATGCCGGCGAGCCTGCCCGCATGCGTCCCAGAACCTCCTGCAGGGCCTCCTCCAGGACATGCGGCGCAAGGTCCTGGATGACCAGCCCCTCCGGCCAGACGAGAAGCGCGCGCAGCCCATGGCCGGGATATATCCGACCAAGGAGGGCAGCGTAGATCGCGACCTGCGCGAGCGCGGCGCGGGGCGGCTTGCCGTCCCTCGGCGGCGCGCCTGTCTTGAAATCGGCCAGGACGACCTGCGAATCGCCGATGGCCAGCCGGTCGATCTGCCCGGATACGGCGCGTTCTTCCCCCGGCTGGCCGATCACACCCGCGACCGCCGCCTCGCCGCGCGAGCCCGGCCCGAAGAGCATCGAGAGGTCGGGATGGGCCAGAAGCGCCAGGGTCTCGGCCGCGATGCGCTCGCGCGCGGCCGGATCGAGCGCGAAGGCGCGGACGGCGAGGAAGCGCGCCGCCGCCTCCGCTCGCGCCGCCTCGGGCCGGCCCGCGAGATGATCGAGGAGGGCGTGGATCAGGATGCCGCGCCGCCGCGCGCGCTCGGCAGGCGCCGGCCGCAGGGCCGGCGCGCGGTCGGCCGCGCCGAGCGCACTGGAAGGGCGCAGGGGCGGCAGCGCCTCCGGCTCCGGCGGGGCGGCCCGGCGCAGCCAATCGGGCGGGACGATCTCAGGCGCGAGGGCCTGCGCGGTCTCGGCCGCCTCGCCCGCCTCCCCGTCCCGGTACAGCTCGGCCGGGCCATAGGACATCTCGACCGGCGTGAGCGCGATCGCCGCCTCCGCGAGGCCGCGCCGCGCCATGGCGCACCAGGCTTCCTCCGGCTCGCCGGCGCGCTGGCCCGTATAGGGCACGAGGACGAGGCGGTCGCGGGCGCGCGTCAGGGCGACATAGAGGAGCCGGTTATGCTCCTCCAGGGCGCGGACGCCCAGCTCCGCGCGCGCCGCGGCGAGGAGGGACGGGTCGTCGTCCTTGCGCGGCGCCCAGACCGGCAGCGGCCCCTCCTCCGTGGAGACTGCGATCAGCCGCGGATCGCGCCCTCCGATCTCGCAGCCGTCGAGCAGCACGACGAGCGGCGCCTCCAGGCCCTTGGCGCCGTGCACGGTCATCACCCGCACCTCGTCGGCGCGGCTTTCGGGATCGCGCTTGACGACGTGCCCGGCGGCCTCGAACCGGGACAGGAAGGCGAGGAGCGAGGGCGCTTCCAGGGCCGTCTCCGCCGCCTGGACCCGGCACAGGAAGGTGTCGATCGCATCCTGCGCCTCGCCCCCGAGCCGGGCGACGAGCCGCCGCCGCCCTCCGCCCGGACCGAGCAGCATCGCATAGAAGCCGAAGGGGCCGTGGCGGCGCGCGGCCTCCCGCCAGCCGCGAAGCGTCTCGAAGGCGGTACGGGCGCGCGGATCGGCCGGGGCCGCCGCTTCGAGCGCCGCTTCGAGGGAGGCGCCCGCCGGCCGGTCGGCCCCGATGCGGACGAGATCGTCGTCGTCGAGCCCGACGAGAGGGGATTTCAGCGCCGCCGCCAAGGCGAGGTCGTGGCCCGGCAGGAGGGCCGCCTGCCCGGCCGCGACGAGGTCGCTCACCGCGATCTGCCGGTTGATGTCGATGCGGTCCGCCCCCGCGACGGGCACCCCGTTCGCCTTCAGCGCCCGGATGACCGCGAAGAAGGCCGGCCCGCGCCGCCGCGCCAGGATCAGGATCTCGCCGGGACGCCAGGGCCGGCCCGTCACCGGGTCGGGGCTCGTGATCCAATGGCGCGCGGCGCAGGCGACGCGCCGCGCCGCCGCGAGCGCCGGCGAGCCCGGATCGGGCAGGTCCACCGGCAGCGACCAGGCATCGGGATCGGCGCCCTTGGGGGCGGGCAGGAGGGTCGGCCAGATCTCGATCTGGCCGGGGGCGCGGGGCCGCGCGCTCTGGTGCACGGTCCCGGTCACGTTGTCCTCGAAGGAGAGGCCGCGGAAGTGGGCCGTCACGCGGAAGGTGGCGTCGACGCCCTTCAGGATCGCCGGGGCCGAGCGGAAGGACAGGCCGAGCCGGATATCGGCGAAGCGCATCCGCGCCGAGCGGTGCAGGCCGAGCCAATGGCGCCGGCTCTCCTCGAACAGGCGCGGATCGGCGCCCTGGAAGGAATAGATCGACTGCTTGGGATCGCCGACGGCGAAGATGGTTCGGGGCCCCCGGCTCGGCCGTCCGGCCCCGGCCGTGAAGTCCTCCGTCAGCCGGCGCAGGATGCGCCATTGCCCGGCATTGGTGTCCTGCGCCTCGTCGACCAGGACATGGTCGATGCCGCGGTCGAGGCGGTAGAGCACCCAGGGCGCCGCGCCGCTTTCGAGGAGCCGGAGGGTGCGCTCGATCAGGTCGGCGAAGTCGAGCGCGCCGAGCCGCCGCTTCAGCGCCTCGTAGCGCCGGCGGATCGCTCCCGCGAGCCGGTAGAGGGCCCCCGTGCGCACCAGCGCCTCGGCCGCGCGCAGGCGCTCCTGCACGAGGACAAGGCGCCCCTGCTCCTCTTCGAGGCGGATCCTGAGGTCCTCGGGCACCTTCTTCGTGGCGAGCCGCGCCGCGGGCTTCCCCTTGTCGGTGAAGAAGATCGACCTGTAATGCTCCGCCCGGCCCTCGAGGCCCGGAGCCACGAGGGCGAGCCGCAAAGCCGCGGCGCGCTCGCGGTTCTGCGCCTGCCCGGTCTCGTCCAACTCGTCGGCGATGGCGGGCCATTCCGCAGGCGGTATGCCGTCCTCGACCATGGCCCGGAGCAGCGCCTCCGGCGTCTCCTCGGGGGAGAGGCCGAAGGCCCGCCGGAGCGCGGCGAGCGCGGCCTCCTGCGCGGCGGGCCCGGAGGGGAGAAGCGGGGAGGCCACTGCCTCGGCGAGAAGCTGGATCAGCCCGTCGCCGGACGCCTCGGAGGCGACGCTGTCCAGCGCCTCGCCGATCCCGGGCGTTCCCGCCGCCTCGACGAGGACCGCGCCCCGCGCCTCGGCCAGGATGTCGGCGGCCTGGGCGTCGTCCAGCACCGCGAAGCGCGCCGGGACGTCGGCCTCGAAGGGCACGAGATGCAGGAGCCGTTCGCAGAAGGCGTGGATGGTCTCGATCTTGAGGCCGCCCGGCGTCTCGACGGCGCGGGCGAAGAGCCGCCGCGCCCGGTCGAGAAGCACGCGCCTCGGCCTCTCGCCGGTCAGCGCCTGGAGGGCGTCGGACAGGGACGAATCGTCGAGCGTCACCCAGTCGCCGAGTGTCTCGAAGACCCGGATCGTCATCTCGGCCGCCGCCGCCTTGGTGAAGGTCAGGCAGAGGATGCGCGAGGGCGGGGAGCCCGCCAGCATCAGGCGGATCACCCGGTCGGTCAGGACCTTGGTCTTGCCCGCTCCCGCATTGGCCGAGACCCAGGCCGAGGAGGCGGGATCGGAGGCGGCGCGCTGGGCGGCGGCGGCATCGGGCGGGACGACGAAACGCTCGTTCACGGCCCGGTTTCCTCATCCTCCCGCAGCGACCATTCGGCCACCCGCGCGAGATGGTCATAGGGCGAATAGGAGAGCGCATATTGCGGATAGGGCCGGGAGAGATAGCCGGCTCCCTCGAGCGCGAAGCGGCGGGCGAGACCGGCGAGGCCCGCCACCTGGGGCCCGGACAGCGCGGCGCGCCAGCCCCCCCCCTTCCGCGGCACGACCCCCCGCGCGAGGAGACGCGCGCGGCCGCCGAGCTTGACGTAATGCAGCCCCGGCGTCTCCGCGGGAGCAGGCACGTCGCGGAATCCGCCCGCGAGCAGCATCGCCGCCTCCAGCGTGAGCTGGGGGGAGAAGCCGGCCGCGACCACGCGGTTCGTCGGCACCCGCCCCGACTTGAAATCGACGATGGCGGCCCCGCCCGCCTCGTCGGCCTCGATGCGGTCGGCCCTCGCCCGAACGGTCAGGACATCCCCCTGCGCGAGCAGAATGTCGAGCCTTCCGTCCCGCTCCAGGAAGCGCCGGCCGAAGATGGCGCGCCGCTCCCTCTCCCAGGCGAGGAGATGGGGCGCGATGCGCTGGAAATCCGGCCACCACAGCGCGTAAAGCTCAGGGTAAGCCTCGGCGAGGCCGCCGAAGCGGTCGGTGCCGCGTTGCAGGAGATCGGCCTCCGCCCGCCCGTCCAGGGCCCCCGGATGGGCGCCGGCGAAGTCCGCCAGGATGCCGTGGAGGATCGTGCCGCGCTCGGCCGGACTCGGCAGCGCGCCGATCGGATCGAGCGGCGACAGGCGCAGGATGCGCCGGGCGAAGATCGCATAGGGGTCGCGGATCAGCGTCTCGACCTCGGTGACGCTGAGGCTGCGCGGGAAGCGCTCCGGTCCTGGCCGGGGCGCGGGGCGCGGGGCCGGCGGCTCGGGCTCGGCGCGGTCGAGTTCGGCGCCGAGGCGCAGATAGAGCCGGCCGCGCTCGCCGAGGGCACGCCAGGCCGAGGGGCCGACGAAGGCGCGCAGCCGCTCCAGGAAGCGCGAGGGGACGGTGGGCTGGCCGTCGCGCTTCCTCGCCCGGGTCAGGATCGCGTCGGGCATGCCGAGGGCCTGCGCGAAATCATGCGCCGTCTGCCCGATCCGCCGCTCGGGCGGCGAGAGGCCGAGCTTCAGCCGCATCGGGCGGTTGAGGAAGGCGTCGTTCTCGGCAGTGGGCGGCCAGATCGATTCGTCGAGCGCGCCCAGCACGACGCGATCGACCTCGAGCAGCCGCGCCTCCAGGAGCCCGAGGATCTTCACGCGGCGATGGCCGGCATGGAGATCGGGCGCAAGGACGCGCTCGCGCGCCAGCGTCGTGAAGAAGGCCGGATATTCGCCGAACCGGCCGCGGATCGCCGCATGGGCGGGCATCAGCGAAAGCTCGTCGAGAAGGCCGAGCACCTCGCCCCAGGAGCGATCCGCCACCTCCTCCTGCGCCCCCGCGACCAAAGCGAGGACCGTCTGCGCATGGGGCGCAGCGAGCGCGACGAGACTCCTTTCGGCTTCGGGAGCGGCATCGGCGAAGCCGTCGAAGGCCGCGACGAGCCGGTCGAGGAGGTCCGCCGCCACGTCCCAATCGGTGGCGGCGAGGTTCTGCCGCGGCAGAGGATCGTGCCGGCTGCCCTTCTCCCGCCGCAGCCTGAGCGCGGCGGCGATGCCGGACAGTCCCGGTCCGGGCGCCGGCCCGCGCAGCACGCCGATCTCCAAAGCCGCCGCGGCCCTCTCGACCTGCGAACGCGGCAGGCCGAGGGTGACCGCAGGATGGGCGAGGAGGGCCAGCATGTCCAGCGGCTCGAAATCGGAGGCGGCAGCTTCCGCTGCGAGGCGGGCGAGGCGGCCGGCCGGGGTCTCGGCGAGGGGGGCGCCCCCCGAATCCTCGATCTCGACGCCCCAGCGCCGCAATTCCACGGCGACGCGCCGCGCGAGCGCCCGGTCGGGCGTGACGAGCGCGGCCGTGCGGCCGGGCTCCTCCAGCGTCTCCCGCAGGGCGAGCGCGATGGCGAGGGCCTCCTCGCGTTCGTCCGCCGCCTCGACCAGCACGAGGCCCTCGCAGCCGGCGGTGGCGGCGATATCGCGCTCGATCGGCGATCGCGACCAGGCTTCCGTGCTCGCAGCCGGCCTCATCACCTCCGACATCATCCGCCGCCGCGCCGCCACGGGATGGATCGGCTCCAGGACCGGACCCAGCATGCGCACATCCGCCCGCCCAATACGGAGCGGACCGGCGAGAAAGCGGCGCATCATGCATTGCGGATGCCCCCAGAGGGGCCCGCTCTCGGGCTCCTCGGTCCCGTCCCGGCCGCCGATCGAGGCCCAGGCTTCCTCGTCCAGTTCGGTATCGAGGCCCGGCAGGACCAGCCCACCATGGGGCAGGCGCGCGATGGCGGCGAGGAGCCGGGCCGTGGCCGGCACCGAGCCCGTCGAGCCGGCCGCGACGATGGGCGCGCGTGGCGCCTTCCGCTCCAGCCTTTCCGCCTCGGCAAGAAGGCCCTCGTGGCGGCACCGGGCCGGATCGGCGGCGCCGCGCTCGGCGAGGATCGCGGGCCAGTTTTCGTACGCAATCCGCACGAAGGACAGGGTCTTGGCGAAATAGGCCGAATGGCCGGTCTCGACGAGGCTTTCCAGTTCGTCCCAATCGACGCCCTCGGTCGCCAGCGAATCCATCAGCGTGGCGAGTTCTGCCGCCAGCGCGACCGCGTCGGCGGCGGCGTCGGGCGGCGCGAGGCGCGTGCCGCCCGTTTCTCGAACGAGGCTCACGGCCCATTTCTGGACGAGCCGGGCGAGGATGAGGCGCCGCTCGCCGGCCGGGATGGGCGGCAGGGCCTGGCCGCCGGGCTCGAAGAGGTCCTCGTCCACATCGCCGAGGGGAACGATCCGCGGCAGCAGCAGCGCGCGGCTGCCGGTCCGCTGCGCGAGATGCGCGGCGAAGGCCCGGCCCGCGCGCCGCGTCGGCAGGTAGATCGTGGCATCGGCGAGCCCGGTCCCCTCGGGCCAGCCTCCGGTCAGCGTGCCGTCGAGCAGCGCCTCGGCGAGGGTGGGCAGAAAGGGCGTGCCGGCCGGGATCGTGAAGACGCGGGGCGCGCGCAAAGGCGAGGAGACCTCATCGGAAGACCCGCGCCGAATCGAGCGGGACCCGAAATGTCTTTAGGTGAGGCGGGCCCTTCCCGTCATCCCGGCCGCTTTCAGGCCGCCGCGCGACGGGCCGCGAGGCGCGCCTCGGCGGCGGGGATGGCCTCGGGCGTGCCGACATGAAGCCATTCGCCGTCGAGGACGAGGCCGAAGAGCCGACCCGCCGCGATGGCGCGATCGAAGATCAGGTTGAGGGAGAAGGCGCCGTCCGGCGTATCGGCGAAGCTCTCCCGCCTGAAGATCCCGACCCCGGCATAGACGAAGGGCGCCCCCTCGCCCGGCGCCCGGCGCGCGAGACGGCCGGCGGCGTCGCGGTGGAAATCGCCCCGCCCGTCATAGCCGAGGCTGTCGCGGGCCGCGAGGAGAAGAAGGCAGTCCATCCCGTCGGGGCGCCAGGCGGCCAGCATGCGGCGGATGTTGCTGTCCCCGCGCTCGGTCCAGAGCGAATCCGAATTCATGGCGAGGAAGGTCTTCCCGAGGAGCGGCAGGGCGCGCTTCACGCCGCCGCCCGTCTCCAGCAGCGCGTCGCGCTCGTCGGAGATCGTGACGACGGGGGATTCGCGGGAAGCGAGGTGCCGCTCGATCTGGTCCGCGAGATGGTGGACGTTGACGACAACCCGCCCGATCCCGGCCTCGCGCAGCCGGCCGAGCGCATGGTCGAGCATGGCCCGCCCGCCGATGCGCACCAGCGGCTTCGGGCAGGTGTCGGTGATGGGCCGCATGCGCTGGCCGAGCCCGGCGGCGAGGACCATGGCGGTGTCGACGGTCACGAATGCGTCTCCGGCTCGGGCGGGGGCGCGGGGGGCGCCGGGAACAGGTCGGGCAGGGCCGCGGCGTACCAGCCCTTCAGCCGGGCCAGGGCCGGGTGCTCGAGGTTGCGCAGCAGATAGGTGGCGACGCGCGGGATGTGCTGCAAATACTGGGGCTTGCCGTCGCGGCGGTCGAGCCGCGCGAAGATGCCGAGGATCTTGGTCGCGCGCTGCGCCGCCATGATGGCGTAATGCGCCGCGAAGCCCGCCATGTCGAAGGCCGGATCGGCCGCCCGCCGCGCGGCGGCATAGGCGCCGAGCAGCCGCAATTCCAGCTCCGGCGGAACCGTCACGCGCGCATCCTGGAGGAGGGAGGCGACATCGTAGGCGGGCGGCCCCATCACCGCATCCTGGAAATCGATGATGCCGATGCGGGCCAGGCCCTGGCGCTCGGGAAGCCAGATCAGGTTGGGCGAATGATAGTCGCGCAGGGTCCAGGTCTGCGGCCCGCCGAGCGGACCGCTCAGCGCCTCGCGCCAGGCATGGCCGAACTCGGACCGGACGGAGCCCGACGCCTCGCGCCCCCGGATATGGGGCAGATACCAGTCGAGCAGGAGATCGATCTCGATCAGCATGGCGTCGAGATCGTAGGGCGGAACGGCGTAGTCGCGTCCCGCCGCGACCGGAAGCGTCGCAGGCAGCGCCTTGGCGTGCAGGGCGGCGAGGCAGCGCGTCGCCTCGGCATAGCGCTCGGGGATGGGGCCGTTCTCGTCCACCACGAGGCCCGGGCCAAGATCCTCGATGAGGAGAAGCCCCGCATCGAGATCCTCCGCCAGGATGCGCGGGGCGCTGAAGCCCTGGGCGAGGAGGCCCCGGTCGATCGCCGCGAAGGCGTGGACGCTCTCGGCGAGCCGCGCGATGGCACTGTAGGGCTTGCCGCGCCGCACCGGCGGGCCGTCGGGACGCGGGGGGGAGATCATCAGGACGGCGGTCTCGCCGTCCGGCTTCTGGAGGCGCTGGTAGAGGCGGGTCGAGGCGTCGCCGCTCATCGGCAGGCGCTTCGCCTCCCGCCAGCCGGCCGCGTCGACGAGGGCTTCGAGCGCCTGCGCCCGCTCGAGGCGCCCCCGCAGGGGCCCCGCGCCCGAGAGCGAGGCGACGCGCCCGCCCGTGCCGGGATCGAGCGCGAGAGAGACGTCGAGGCGGGGGCGGTCGAGCAGATGCGGCGCCCGCTCGGGCCACTCGACCAGGATCGCGGCCTCCTGCTGCATCTCGTCGAGCCCGAGCTCGACCAATTCGCCCTCACCGGCGATGCGGTAGAGATCGGCATGGATCACGCGTCCCTGCGGACCCTCGTAGCTCTGCATCAGCGTGAAGGTCGGGCTCGGCGCCTCGAGGTCGGGATCGCCGAGCCGGGCGCGCAGGATCGCGCGGGCGAGAGAGGTCTTGCCCGCGCCGATCGGCCCGTGCAGGGCGACGAGGTCGCCCGGCTCCAGCTCCGCCCCGATCCGGCCGCCGAGAAGCTCGGTCGCGGCCTCGTCGGGCAGGGGAATTCGCTCGCCCTCGCCGGGGGCGGCCTGCGGCGCCGTCTCGCTCAAGAATCCTCGCCGGAATCGTCGGTGGGGATGGAGGCGGCGAGCTGCGCCGCGCTCCGGCCCTCGATGGGAAAGGTGCAGGTCACGGTCGTCCCCGCGCCGGCCTCGGAGACCAGCTCGACCCGCCCGCCGTGAAGCTCGACGAAGGAGCGCACGATGGAGAGGCCGAGCCCGACGCCGCGATGCTGGGCGCCCTCGGTATGGGTCTCGAAGCGGTTGAACACCCGGTCGATCACGGAAGCCGGAATGCCGCGGCCGTGATCGACGACGCTGACGACGACCGCATCCTCGGTCCTGTGGGCGGCGACGCGGATCGTCTGCCCCGGAAGCGAGAAGCCCGCCGCGTTGGAGAGGAGGTTGTAGAGGACCTGCCGGACGCGCTTGGAATCGCCCGTGAAGGTGCCGGTCGCGGCCGGCACGTCGATTTCGAGGGACAGCTCGTTCTCGACCAGCCGGTCCTTCAGCCCCTCGGCCGCCGCCGTGATGGTGGCGCGGATGTCGACCCGCTCGCGCGCCAGCTCGATCGTCTGCGAATCGATCGAGGCGAGGTCGAGGATGTCGTTGATGATGGCGAGGACGGAGCCCGAGGAGCGCGTGATGTGCCCCGCATATTCGCGCTGGCGCTCGTTGAGCGGGCCGATCGTCTCGGCGCCCAGGAGATCGGCGAAGCCGATGATGTTGGTGAGCGGCGTGCGCAGCTCGTAGGACATATGGTGCACGAACTCGTCGCGCAGGCGCCCGGCCGATTGCAGCGCCTCGTTGCGCTCGCGGAGCGCGCTCTCGACATTCACCTGCGCGGTGACATCGGCGAAGGTAAGCAGCGTCGAGCCGCCCGGCAGGGGCTGGGCCGCCGCGTCGATCACGCGGCCGTCGCTCCCCTTCAGGCGGACCTCGCGCTTCCGGCGCATCTCCTGGTGGCTGGAGACGGCCGCCCGGATCTCCTCCCAGGCCATCTCGTCGGGCGCGTGGATGCGGGCCAGCTCGATCACCCAGTCGATATGGGGATGGGTGTTCAGCGCCTCGGCATGGGCGCGCCAGAGATTGGCGAAGGCGAGGTTGAAGAGCTTCAGCCGCCCGTCCTGCCCGAACAGGGCGACGCCCTCGGCCAGCGTGTCGAGCGTCTCGCCCTGGACGCGAGTGAGGTCGCTCAGCCGCGTCTCGAGGTCGAGCCGGTCGGAGACGTCGTCGTAGAGATAGGTCAGGCCGCCCTGCGGATTCGGATTGGTGACGACGCGGATGGTGCGGCGGTCCGGCAGGTGCCACCAGGTCTCGCTCGATTTCGTGGAGCGGTAGGCTTCGAGCTGCTGCTGGCGCCAGTTGCGGAAATCGGCCTGTTCCGGGAGGGCCTTGGCGGCCCTCAGGCGGTCCAGGACCTCCGCATCGCTCGGGCCCGATTCGAGGAAGGCCGCCGGCAGCTTCCAAAGCTCCCGATAGGCGGCGTTGTGGAAGACGAGCCGCTGGCGCCCGTCGAAGGTCGCGACCGCGATCGGCAATTCGTCCAGGACCCGTGCATGGGCCTCCGCCAGCCGGGCGATCTCCGCCCGCAGCGTCTCCATCTCGGTGACGTCCCGGGCGATGCCGCCCGAGCGCGCCGCCCCGTCCGGCAGAGCGGGAAGCGGCGCCTCGGTCACCGCGAGGGAGCGGCGCGCGCCGGCCATCACCGCCGTCACGCGGTCGCGATAGAGGCGGTTCCGGGCTCGGCAGGAGGCCGCCGCCGCGCGGTCCTTGCTGTCCAGCAACTCGACCGTGGCGGCCCCCGCCTGCGCCTCGCCGCTCTCGACCGCCGCTTTGTAGGCGCGGTTCGTCCAGGAGAGCGCCCCGCTTGCGTCGCGCAGCCATGCCGGTTCCTCGATCGCATCGAGGAGGCCGCGCAAAGCCGCGACTTCCCCGCCCTTTGCCTCCGCCTCGGCGGCGGCGGCGAGATGGGCGGCGCGGTCATCCGAGACGTCGCGCAGGCGCAGCAGCGCGGCGCCGCCCGAGGTGCGGCCCTCGGCATCCACGACGCGGCCCCTGGCGGTGCGCAAGGTCAGCCGGAACGCCTCGCCGCGCTCCCGCAGCCGGCCCAGCGCCGTGTCGATGCGCGCGGCATCCTCGGGCGCGAGCCACGAGCCGAAGGCAAGGACGCGGCGCGAATTGACGCCCTGGTCGACAACGGTCGGATCGCCCTCGATCACCGGCTCCTCGCCGCCGCCGTTCCAGCGCACGAGAAGCTGGCGCTCGGAATCGAGCAGGATCCGGGTGCGCTCCTCGAGATCCCGGAGCCGGGCCGTCTTGCGCGAGAGTTCCGCCTCGATCCCGTCGCGCCGGCGGCGGTCGCGCACGGATTGGAGAGCGAGGGTGGTCGAGAACACCAGAAGCCCGACGATGATCGCGGAGACGAAGGCGCTCTGGAGCGTCAGGGGAGCGAGCAGCGGGCCGCTCCCGGCCAAAGCCGCGCCCGGAGCGCAGAGGGCCGCGCCCGCGATCCCGAGGCGCGGGAAGCCGGGACCTGCGAAGGCGCGCGGCGGGGCGGATTCCGCGCGGGGCGCGTCTGAGAAGGGGTCCCGGATGGTCGTGCGGCTCATCACGGCTGTTCGCTTGCGGGTTGCGCGAGGGCGGACACTCACAACCGCACCGCACGATTCGCTTCACTGTAATGTGCCGCAGAGTCGGGATGAAAGTGGTTAACGGAGCATTGCCGAGGACGATGAATCGTCCCCGGCCGGCGTGGCCCGGCGGCCACAGGTCTCGATTCGTTCAGGTCAATAGCGATAGTGATCCGGCTTGAAGGGCCCGGTCTCGGCGACGCCGATATAGGTCGCCTGGTCGGGCCGCAGCTTCGTCAGCTTCGCGCCGACCTTGTCGAGATGGAGGGCGGCCACCTTCTCGTCGAGGTGCTTGGGCAGCGTGTAGACCTTCTTCTCGTACTTGCCCGGATTGCTGAACAGCTCGATCTGGGCCAGCGTCTGGTTGGTGAAGGAGGCCGACATCACGAAGGAGGGATGCCCCATCGCGTTGCCGAGATTCACGAGCCGGCCTTCCGAGAGCAGGATCATGCGCTTGCCGTCGGGGAAGGTGATCTCGTCCACCTGCGGCTTGACGTTGTCCCACTTGAAGTTCTTCAGGCTCGCGACCTGAATCTCGTTGTCGAAATGGCCGATGTTGCAGACGATGGCCCGGTCCTTCATCGCCCGCATGTGCTCGATCGTGATGACGTCCTTGTTGCCGGTCGCGGTGACGAAGATGTCGGCGCGCGGGGC
>NZ_DAOLAJ010000012.1:0-27345 GCF_035325185.1 Enterovirga sp.
GGCCGGCCTGGTCGAGCGAGGAGGCGAAGGCGACGATGCCCCAGCGCGAGCAGCGTCCGTAGGTGGGCTTGATGCCGGCCGTGCCGGTGAAGGCGGCCGGCTGGCGGATCGAGCCGCCGGTATCGGTCGCGGTGGCGCCGAGGCAGAGCCGGGCGGCGACGGCCGCGGCCGATCCGCCCGAGGACCCGCCCGGCACGAGAGGGGCGTCCCCGGCATCCGGGTCGCGGCGCCGCCAGGGCGAGACGACCGGACCGAAGCACGAGGTCTCGTTGGACGAGCCCATGGCGAATTCGTCGTTGTTGAGCTTGCCCAGCATCACGGCGCCGTCGCGCCAGAGCTGTGCCGTGACCGTCGATTCGTAGGCGGGCGTGAAGTCGTCCAGGATGCGGCTGCAAGCGGTCGTCCGCACCCCTTCGGTGCAGAACAGGTCCTTGATGCCGAGCGGCAACCCCTCGAGCGGCCCGGCCTCTCCCCTCGCGAGGCGCCCGTCGCTCGCGCGCGCCATGTCGAGGGCGCGCTCGGGCGTCTCCAGCACATAGGCGTTGAGCGCCCTCGCCTGCGCCACGGCCTCGATATGGGCCGCCGTCAGCTCGACGGAGGTGAAGTCTCCGGCCCGCAGCCCGTCCCGGGCGGCTCTCAGCGTCAGGCTCGTCAGCTCGTTCACAGCGACACTCTCGCGACCTCTCCTCGCCTCCCGCGGCGGAGGCGGCCACCCGGCCTCTCACATAACCGGACCATGCCGGCAAGGCCGCCCGCGGCGCGGGGGCGCCCCGCAGCGCGGGAGGCCGCCCGCGCGGCGGGCTATTCCACGACCTTGGGCACGAGAAAGAAGCCGTCCTCGGTCGCCGGCGCATTGGCGACGATGACCGCGCTCTTTCCGCCGTCGGTCACGACATCCTCGCGCTTCTTCATCCGCATCGGCGTGACCGCCGTCATGGGCTCGACGCCCGAGACGTCGACCTCGTTCAGCTGCTCGACGAAGGCGAGGATCGCATTCAGCTCGCCCTGCATCCGGGGGACGTCCGAATCCTCGATGGCGATGCGCGAGAGATGCGCGATCCGCCTGACCGTTGCCTCGTCGACCGACATCCGGCGCCTGCCCCGTTCCGCCTGCGGCGGCCCGGCGGCCGCGACGCTGTTGATGGGATCGGCGGCCCGCGGGGGCGCCGACGCGGCGGCTATATCACCGCGTCCTCGCGGGCGGCAAATGCCTCAGACGACCTTGTCCGCGCGCGAGGCCGGCTCCGGCACGACGATGACGTTCTGCGTGCCGTGAAGGCGGCCGAGATAATAGGTTCCGGCGAGCGTCGCGCCGAAGACGAGAAGGAACAGCACCTCCCGCAGCAGCGTCCGGCCGCCAGAGGCGGCAAGGTTGTCGTTGGCGATGTCCCGGCCGGCCGCGCCCGCGGCGAGGACCGGGGTCGGCTCCCTCGCGGAAGGAGCCGACAAGGCCGCGCCCAGTCCGACGACCGCCTCGGCGGGAATGCGGGTCGCGCGCCGCGCGATCGCGCGGCCCTGCCCGGCAAGGACCAGCTCGGCCCGGCGGAGGGCGGGAAGCATGTCCGAGCCCCGCTTGACGGGCGCCGCCTTTGCGGGCCTCGCAAACCAGGCATGGCCGACACGGGCATCAATGCTGAAGGAGTTCGACAGCAAGCCGCCGCCCTCGGCAGCCGCAGACGATCGAGGCTCCCTCATCGCTCGCTTCCGAGGCTTCATCGCCGCCATCACCACGATTAACGAATGGTGAAGAACTCTCTCACGAAACGCCCCTCCGGGCCACGCCGGCCCGGACTTTGTCCGTGGTTAAGGTTAACGGGCTCAGAGCGTCACCGCGGTGCCGACATGCGGCACCACGACCTGCACGCCGCTGCCCTCCATGGCGGCGACGAAGGCGTCGGCGGTCGGCGCGAGAACCGGAAAGGAGCCGTAATGGCAGGGGATGACCGCCTTCGGCTCGAAGAAGCGCCGCACGGCGAAGGCGGCGCTTTCGGGACCCATGGTGAAGCGATCGCCGATCGGCACCATGAGGAGGTCCGGCCGGTAGCGCTCCTGGATCAGCGCCATGTCGCCGAACAGGTCCGTGTCGCCGAGGTGATAGACGACCGGCTCGCCGGGCGCCCGGACGACGATGCCGTTGGGCAGCCCAAGGGGGATGAAGCGGTCGCCCTCGATCATGGTCGAGGAGTGATCCGCGCGCACGAAGCTGACGCTGAAGCCGCCCTGATCCGTCGTGCCGCCCGTATTCATGGGGTCGATCGCCTTCGCGCCCTTGCCCGCGAGCCACATGCAAAGCTCGAAATTCCCGACGATCTTGGCGCCGGTCCGCTCGGCGATGGCCAGGGTGTCGCCGACATGGTCGCTGTGGCCGTGGGTGAGGAGGATATGGGTCGCCCCCGCGCCCGCCGCCTCGGGATCGCCCCTGAAAGCCGGGTTGTCGGTAAAGAACGGATCGATGAGAACGATCTTGTCCGCGAATTCGAGACGGAAGGCGGAATGGCCGTACCAGATCACACGCATGATGATGCCTCTCTCCTCGGCTTCGGGCTACATCTAGAGGCTGCCATGGGCCTTGGACAGCCTCCGGCCGCCCCGGGCGGACGCCTTCTTCCCGGCGGGACGCCATGAGCGCGGTCAACGACGTCGCACCGCTGAGGCAGGTGGCGCCCGGCCTGCGCCTTCTCGGCTTCGACCTCGGCCCCAAGACGATCGGCCTTGCCTTGTCCGATGTCGAGCGATGCCTCGCGAGCCCGCTCGAAACCCTGCCGCGCGCCAAGTTCACGGCGGATGCGGAGCGCATCGCCGCGCTCGTCGCCCGCCTCGGAATCGGGGGATTCGTGATCGGCCTGCCGCTCAACATGGACGGCAGCGAGGGCCCGCGGGCCCAGGCGACACGCGCCTTCGCGCGCAACCTGCGGCGCGTGATTCCCCTGCCCGCGGCATTCTGGGACGAGAGGCTCTCGACGGCGGCGGTCACGCGCAGCCTCATCGACCAGGACGCCTCGCGCGCCCGCCGCGCGGCCGTCGTCGACCGCATGGCCGCCGCCTATATCCTTCAGGGCGCGCTCGACCGCCTCCGCCGGGAGGAGCACGGGGAAACCGGCCCCGCAACCTAGGGATTTCATTTCATAAATTATAATTCCTAGGGTTGCATTATCCTCCATCATTGGTGTTTGTTATAAACGGACCAACGCGGATCGAAGGCGTCGTCACCTACATGACCAAGCCGGGGAAGCAGACCCACCTCCAGGCGGATCAACGTGCTCAATCCGCGGAATATATCGCCGACCTCACGGTCGAGCTGTCCAAGCTCGCGCGGCGCTCGCATCTCGATCTCGTCGCCTATCTCCTCGACATCGCCAGCCTCGAGGCGCGCAATGTCGCAAATCGCGAGGGAGTCGTTGCGAAAAGCGGCATGGAAACCGGCGTCGCGCCCGCCATTCAGAACTGAAGCGACACGAGGCCGCCGCCGTGGCGCGCGAGGCGCCCGGCGATCTCCAGCTCCGTCAGCACCGTCTGGATCGCGCGGACCGGCAATCCCGACTGGCGCGAGAGATCGTCGATGCCGATCGGGCTGACGCTCATCAGGCTCTCGACGAGCGCACGGTCGTCCTCCTCCCGGCAGGGGGGCTCCTCGTCCACGACCGGGGCCGAGGGCGCCTCCTCCCCGCTCGCGAGATCGAGTTCGTCCCACAGGCGCTCCTGCCGCTGCCCGAAGTGGTCTCCCTCGGCCTCGCGCCACGATCCCGGCGGCGCCGCGGCGAGGTCGCGGCCAAGGAGCGGCGCGAGCGCGCCGGCCACGTGGTCGGGCGAGGCGCAGAGCGTCGCGCCCGAGCGGATCAGGTCGTTGGTGCCCTCGGCGCGAGGGTCGAGCGGCGAGCCCGGAACGGCGAAGACCTCCCTGCCCTGCTCCGCCGCGAATCGCGCCGTGATCAGCGAGCCCGACCGGCGCGCGGCCTCGACGACCACGACCCCATAGGACAGGCCCGAGACGATGCGGTTGCGCCGGGGGAAATCCCGTCCGCGCGGCTCCCAGCCGAGCGGCATTTCGCTGACGGCGGCCCCGCCCTCCGCCACCATGCGCTCGAGAAGCGCGGCGTTTTCCCGCGGATAGATGCGGTCATGGCCGCCCGCCAGGACCGCGACGGTCCCGGTCGGCAGGGCGGCGCGGTGGGCGCGCGTGTCGATTCCGCGCGCAAGGCCGGAGACGACGGCGAATCCCGCCTCTCCCAGGCCCGCCGCCAGGCGCTCGGCAAAGGTCGCCCCGGCTGCAGAGGCGTTGCGGGAGCCCACGATCGCAACCATCGGACGCCCCAGCACACCGGGATCGCCCCGGACGGCGACGAGAGGCGGCGCGCTGTCGATCGCGCCGAGAGGCACCGGATAGTCCGCCTCGCCGGTCGCGACGAAGCGGATGCCGAGGCTCGCGGCACGCTCCAACTCAGCCAGGGCGTCGGCGCGCGGGCAGATGCGGACATCGCCCCGACCCGCTCGGCGTGCGAGATCCGGCAGGGCGTCGAGAGCCTCCCGGGCGCCGCCGAATCGATTGACCAGCGAGCGAAAGGAGCGCGGGCCGATCCGCTCGCTTCGAATCAGGCGCAGCCAGTCGAGCCGCTGCTCGTCGCTGAGGAGAAGGCCGCTCACCCCTTGGAGCCGATCCGGGGCTCGGTCCCGGCCAGCAGCCTCTCGATATTCGGCCGGTGCTTGAGCCAGAGGATCGCGGTGAGGGCCAGCAGCACCGCGCTCGTCGCCGGATCGCCGCGCCACCACGGCACGAGCGCCGAGAGCAGCGAGGCCGAGAGACCCGCCGCGGAGGAGCGGCGCAGCCCGAAGGCCGCCGCAAGCCAGACGACGGCGAAAACGAGGAAAGCCCGCCAGTCGAGGGCGAGCTGGCACCCCATGAAGGTCGCGACTCCCTTGCCGCCCCTGAAGCCGAGCCAGACGGGAAAGCAATGGCCGAGAAAGGCGCCGATCGCCGCGGCGAGAGCCGGCTCGGGGCCGAGAAGATGGCGGGCCAGCAGGATGGCGGCGGTGCCCTTGAGGGCGTCGAGCAGGAGCGTCGCCGCCGCGACCCCCTTGTTCCCGGTCCGCAGCACGTTGGTCGCGCCGATATTGCCGGACCCGATCCCGCGGATGTCGCCGAGGCCGGCGAGACGCGTCAGGAGAAGGCCGAAGGGAATCGAGCCGGCGAGATAGCCGAGGCCGGAAGCGGCGAGGATCGCGCCCCACGGCAGGTCGGAGAGCGTCATTGCGGCGCCCCTTACGCGGCGCGTGCGGCGGGCGCCGCCTCGCGGTCGAAGACGATGCGCCCGCCGACGATCGTGCGCCGGGCGCGGCCCGCGAGCCGGGCCTCGTCGAAGGGCGAGTTCTTGGAGCGGGAGCGCAGGTCCCGCTTGTCGAGCACATAGGGCTCGTCGATGTCGAGGACGATGAGATCGGCCGGCGCGCCGGGGGCGAGGCGTCCCGCCGGCAGGCCGAGGATGCGGGCCGGAGAGGCGGAGAGGGCGGCGAGCAGGGCCGGCAATCCGATCCGCTCGTCATGGACGAGCCTGAGGGAGGCCGAAAGCAGCGTCTCGAGCCCCACCGCCCCGTTCGCGGCCTCGGCAAAGGGGAGGCGCTTGGTCTCGACATCCTGCGGATTGTGGTCGGACACGATCACGTCGATGAGCCCTGAGGCGAGCGCCTCGATCACCGCCTGCCGGTCGTCCTCGTGGCGGAGCGGCGGCGAGAGGCGGCAGAAGGTGCGGTAGTCGCCGACATCGTTCTCGTTGAGCGCGAGGTTGTTGACCGAGACCCCGCAGGTCACCGGCAGCCCCTGCTCCTTGGCGCGGCGGATGATCTCGACGGAATCGGCGCAGGAGATCATGGCCGCGTGGTAGCGCGCGCCCGTGAGCCGCACGAGGCGCATGTCGCGCTCGAGCATGATCGTCTCGGCCTCGCGCGGAATGCCCGCAAGCCCGAGGCGCGAGGCCAGCTCGCCCTCGTTCATGACCCCCTGCCCGACGAGGTCGGGCAAAGCGAGATGAGGCATCAGCAGCGCATCCATGTCGCGCGCATAGGTCAGGGCGCGCCGCATCACGCTCGCGGAGGCGACGGGATGCTCCCCGTCGCTGAAGGCGACGGCCCCCGCCTCGCGCAGGAGCCCGAGTTCCGTCATCTCGCGCCCGGCGAGCCCCTTCGTGATCGCGGCCGCCGGGTGGATGTGGACGAGCGAGGTGTCGCGCGCCCGGCGCAGCAGGAAGTCCACGATGGCGGGATCGTCCACCACGGGATTCGTATCGGGCATGGAGACGAGGGTCGTGACGCCGCCGGCCGCGGCGGCCTCGCTCGCCGAGCGCAGCGTCTCGCGATGCTCCGCCCCCGGCTCGCCGACGAAGGCGCGCATGTCGACGAGGCCGGGCGCCACGACGAGCCCGGCGCAATCGACCCGCTCCGCCCCCTCGGGGGGCTCGGGCGCCGCGCCGAAGGCCACGTCCGCGATCAGGCCGTCCCGCAGCAGGACCGCCCCCCTGCCCTCCCGGCCCGAGGCCGGATCGACGAGGACGGCATCGGCCAGGACGATCGGTCGCATCTCAGTCACCGCCCTCTTCTCCCTGCCTCGTCACCCGTTGGGAAGATGTCCCGCCAGGGCCTCGAGCACCGCCATGCGGACCGCGACGCCCATCTCGACCTGCTCCCGGATGAGCGATTGTGCGCCGTCCGCCACCTCCGAGGAAATCTCCACGCCCCGGTTCATGGGGCCCGGATGCATCACGAGCGCCCCCGGCGCCGCGAGCGCGAGCTTGGCCGAGTCGAGGCCGTAATAGCGGAAATATTCCTTCACCGAGGGCACGAAGGAGCCGTTCATGCGCTCGCGCTGGAGGCGCAGCATCATGACGATGTCCGCGCCCGCGAGTCCCCGTCCCATGTCGGTGAAGACCTCGACGCCGAAGCGCTCGATCCCCGCGGGCATGAGGGTCGAGGGCCCGACGACCCGCACCCGCGCGCCCAGCGCCTGGAGCAGGATGATGTTCGAGCGGGCGACGCGCGAATGGAGAATGTCGCCGCAGATGGCGACGAGAAGTCCTTCGATCCGGCCGCGGTTGCGGCGGATGGTGAGCGCGTCGAGCAAAGCCTGGGTCGGATGTTCGTGTGCCCCGTCCCCGGCATTGACGACCGCGCAATCGACCTTGCGCGCGAGGAGATGCACCGCCCCCGCCTCCTGGTGGCGCACGACGATGATGTCGGGGCGCATCGCGTTCAGGGTCGCGGCGGTGTCGATCAGGGTCTCGCCCTTCTTCACCGAGGAGGAGGCGACCGACATGTTCATGACGTCGGCGCCGAGGCGCTTGCCCGCCAGCTCGAAGGAGGATTGCGTGCGGGTCGAGGGTTCGAAGAACAGGTTGATCTGCGTGCGGCCGCGCAGGGTCGCCTTCTTCTTCTCGATCTGGCGCGAGACTTCGATCGCCTCGTCCGCCCTGTCGAGCAGCGCCGTGATGTCGAAGGGTGACAGCCCTTCGATGCCGAGCAGATGCCGGTGCGGGAAGACGGGACAGGCCATGGCCCGCCGGGTTATGACCTCGCACGGAAAAAGGAAAGCCGGAGCTGTGCATGGCCGCGCTCGCCGCGAGCCCCCACGATCACGCGCGCGACTGGAGCCGCTTCGCCCGGCTCCTGGTCCTGTGCGCCTGCGCGCTCTTCATGCTCGGGATCGGCTTCCTCCTGGCGGTCGATCCCTACGACACGGGGCGCACCGGATTCTTCGGGCGCGGCCTGCACGACCAGTATCCCTTCACGGCCAATGCCAGCCGGGCGCGCGACCCGCATTTCGATTCGGCCATCTTCGGCAATTCTCACGTCCAGGCGCTGCGGCCCGAGCGGCTGGACCGCCTGACGGGGCTGAACTTCGTCTCCCTGATCATGCCGGCGACCTACACCTCGGACGCCCTGGACATGCTGCGCTGGTACCTGATTGCGCACAAGGCGCCACCGCGGGCGATCGTGATCGGCGTCGACGTGCATTGGTGCGCCCCCGAGATGCGGACGAACGAGCTGCGCTTCGCCCCCTGGCTCTATTCGCCGAGTTTCGTGCGATATGCGGCCGGCCTCGCGCGCTACCGCAGCTTCGAGGCGGCCCAGATGCGCCTGACCTATCTCGCCACCCGCAAGAAGGGCCTGAGGCCGGACGGCTATTGGTATTACGGGCCGATCTACGAGCAGCAGGGCCTCGCGGCGCCCGAGGTCTCCCATCGCAAGCTGGCCGAGCCGAAGGTCTATCCCGCCTATCTGAGCGGCGCCTATCCGGTGCTCGACCGCCTGCGGACGGAACTGGCGCGGCTGCCCGCCTCCACCGTCGTCGTCCTGCTCAGCCCGCCCGTCTATCGGACGGGGCTGCCCCAGCCAGGCTCGGAGGCGGAGAAATCGGCCGCCGCCTGCGCGGCGCGGGTGAAGGACCTCGCCGCCGCGCGACCCCGCACGATCTTCCTCGACCTGCTCAAGCCCGGCCCGGATGCCGACGACCCCGACAATTTCTTCGATCACGACCATTATCGCGACCAGCTCGCCGTCCATGTCGAGGCGGCCGTGGCCGCCGCGCTGAAGGAAGCAGGCCTTCCTCCTGCCGCGGCGGATGCGGCGGGCCGGTGAGGCCGGCGCCCGGAGATGCGGATGGCCGATAGCGGAGCTAGCGCGATTCCGGCGGCGCATGCCTCGTCCGGGGACTGGAGACGGGTCACGGGCTGGCTGCTCGGCACCGCGGCGATGCTCTATCTCCTCGGCCTCGGCTTCCTCCTCGCGGTCGATCCCTACGATACGGGCCGGACCGGCCTCCTTGGCAAACGGGGCCTGCCCGAGCAGCTTCCCCACTCCGCCAATGCCAGCCGGGCCCGCGACCCGCACTTCGATTCGGCCATCTTCGGCAATTCCCACGTCCAGCTTCTCAAGCCCGAAAGGCTCGACGCCCTGACGGGGCTGAGATTCGTCAACCTGATGATGCCGGGCAGCTATCCCTCGGACCAGCTCGACACCTTGCGCTGGTATCTGACGGTGCAGAAGCATCCCCGTGCCGTCGTGATCGGAGCAGACGAATTCTGGTGCTTCGAGACCGATACCGAGCGCAGCTCGGTCTTTCCCGTCTGGCTCTATGCGCCGGATTTCGCCCGCTATCTCGGCGGGCTCGCGAGCTACCACAACCTGAGATGGTCGCTGAAGCGGCTCGCCTATCTGCGGAGCGGGCGCGGCGGCATCCGCCCGGACGGATATTGGGATTATACCGGCATGTTCGCGCCGTCCGGGCCTCGTGCCGACGCGCTTCGCCGGAGCCTGGAGGAGCCAAGCCCCTATCGCGCGAACGCGAGCGGCAGGTTTCCGGCGCTCGACCGGCTCGCGCATCTCGTCCGCCGCGTCCCAGCCGAGACGGCGATCATCCTTCTGCGCCCGCCCGCCTACCATACGGCCATCCCCGCCCCCGACACGCCCGCGGGACGGATCGTCGCCTCGTGCCGCGAAAGGATGAGGGAGATCGCCGCCTCGCACCCGCGCGCGCGCCTCCTCGACCTCTTCGGGCCCAGCCCCGAGAGCAACGATCCCGACAATTTCTACGACTGGTTCCACTTTCGGGACGGGCTCGCGGTCGCGATCGAACGGCAAATCGTCGCCGCCCTGCGGGAGACCGAGCCGTCCGCGGCTGCCTCGGGTCCGCCTCCCGGCGGCGCGCGGCCGTGACGCCTGGCCTCGCCTCGTCGTGATGCCGAAGTGTGATACGAAATCCGACCGATCGGCTCGGCCCGTTCTCTTCCGCGCGTCATAGCCGGCCTTGTGCCGGCCATCCGCGCCTTGTCGCACACTCCTGCGGTGAACGGTTCGCAAGCGGCTGCCGCGTTCGTGGATGGCCGGCACAAGGCCGGCCATGACGATAGAGAGACATGCATCCGAGCCGTTCAGCCGGAAGGCGAGACAGGCCGCAGCCCCCCGGCTATGACCTCCGGCGGAGCAAGAAAAGGGGTGTCCGTTGACGGCGGTTCTCGGGGCCGGGAGGAGCACGCGCGAAGGCGACTGGAGCCGTTTCCTGCGGTGGCTGGTTTCGTCGGCCGCCCTGTCCTTCGTCCTCGCGCTCCTCTTCCTTCTGGCGGTCGATCCCTATGACAGCGGCCGCACGGGCCTCTTCGCGGGCAGCGGCGTGCCAAGCCAGTTCCCGACGACGGCCAATGCCAGCCGGGCACGCGATCCGTCCTTCGACGCGGCGATCTTCGGCAATTCCCACATCCAGCAAGTGAGCCCGGAGCGGCTGCGCGCGCTGACGGGGCTCGCCCCCGTTTCGCTGATCATTCCGGGAACGGGCCCCGCCGACCAACTCGCCGTGCTCGGGCGCTTCCTCGCGACCCGCACGAGGCCTCCACGCGCGATCGTGATCGGCACCGACGCCTTCTGGTGCCGCCCGACCATGGAATTCCTGCCGCGCTTTCCGGCCTGGCTCTACGATCCGAGCTTCCTCGTCTATCTCGGCGGCCTCGTCCGCTACCGGAGCATCGAGGCGGCTTTCTCCCGCCTCGCCTTCCTGCGCTCCGGGCAAGGCGGGGCGAGGCGAGACGGCTATTGGGACTATCGCCCCTATTTCGCGGAGGTGGGCCTCGAAGATCAGCAAGCCTCCCGCCGTCGGGTGCTGGAGGATCCTGGGCTCAGCTTCGGCCCCAATCCGCAAGGGGTTTTTCCGGCCTTCGAGGCTCTGCGGCAGGTTCTGCGCCGGGCACCGGCCGAGACGATCTTCGTCCTCGTGCGGCCTCCGGTCTATGCGAGCAGCTTCCCCGCGCCGGGCACCGCCGAAGCCCGGACGCAGGAGAAATGCCGGCAGGCGATCGGCGAGATCGCGGCGGAATTTCCCTCCGTGCGGCTCATCGACCTCCTCGAACCGGGCCCGATCGCGTCCGACGTCGACAATTTCTACGACCGCGAGCACTACCGCGACCCAATCGCCGCCGAGATCGAAAGGCGGATCGCGGAGGAGTTGCGGCGGCAACCGCCCGCCGGGCGGGGCGGCTGAATTGACTTGGCGCGCCGCCTATCCCACGTAACGGCCCCTCGCGGTCGCGCCGTCCGCCTCCCTCGCTGGGCGAGGACGCGCCTCCTGTCACGGATTGCGGAATGAAAGTCGTCGTCGTCGAGTCGCCGGCCAAGGCCAAGACGATCAACAAATACCTGGGCAAGGACTACGAGGTCCTGGCCTCCTACGGCCATATCCGCGACCTGCCGCCCAAGGACGGCTCGGTCGATCCCGAGCAGGATTTCAGGATGCTCTGGGAACTCGACGCCAAGAGCGGCAAGCGGGTGAGCGACATCGCCAAGGCCGTGCGGGGCGCCGAGAAGCTGATCCTCGCGACCGACCCGGATCGCGAGGGCGAGGCCATTTCCTGGCACGTGGTCGAGGCCCTGCGCGAGAAGCGGGCGCTGAAGGAGGTGCCGGTCGAGCGCGTCACCTTCAACGCGATCACCAAGGACGCCGTCCAGGCCGCCATGCGGGCTCCGCGCGAGATCGACGCGGCGCTGGTCGACGCCTATCTCGCGCGGCGTGCCCTCGACTACCTCGTCGGCTTCACGCTCTCTCCCGTCCTCTGGCGCAAGCTTCCGGGCGCGCGCTCGGCGGGGCGGGTGCAATCGGTCGCCCTGCGCCTCGTCTGCGACCGGGAGATGGAGATCGAGCGCTTCGTCGCGCGCGAATACTGGTCGCTCGTCGCGACGCTCGCGACGCAAGCGGGCGGGGTCTTCGAGGCCCGGCTCGTCGGGGCGGACGGCAAGCGCATCGCGCGGCTCGACGTCGGGACGGCCGCCGAGGCCGAGGCGTTCAAGCGCGACCTGGAACTCGCGACCTTCCGCGTCGCCAAGGTCGAGGCGAAGCCGGCGAAGCGCCATCCGCAGCCGCCCTTCACCACCTCGACCCTCCAGCAGGAAGCCTCCCGCAAGCTCGGCTTCGCGCCGGCCCACACGATGCGCCTCGCCCAGAGGCTCTACGAGGGCGTCGAGATCGACGGCGAGACGGTCGGCCTCATCACCTACATGCGGACCGACGGCGTCGACATGGCGCCGGAGGCGATCGCGGCGGCCCGGCGCGTCATCGCCAAGGATTACGGCGAGCGCTACCGCCCGGACGTGCCGCGGCGCTATTCGGCCAAGGCGAAGAACGCGCAGGAGGCGCACGAGGCGGTCCGCCCGACCGATCTCGGCCGCCGCCCGGGCATGGTCGCGCGCCAGCTCGATTCCGACCAGGCTCGGCTCTACGACCTCATCTGGACGCGCACGATCGCGAGCCAGATGGAATCGGCCGAGCTGGAGCGCACGACCGTCGATATCGACGCGGCGGTCGGCCCGCGCCGGCTCCAGCTCCGCGCGACCGGCCAGGTCATCCGCTTCGACGGCTTCCTGACGCTCTACCGCGAGGGCCGCGACGACCCGGAGGCGGACGGCGCGGGCGGCGAGGACGAGGACGAGCGTCGCCTGCCGCCGATGTCGGCGGGCGATCCTCTGGAGCGCCGGCGCATCGCCGCGACGCAGCATTTCACCGAGCCGCCGCCGCGCTATTCCGAGGCGAGCCTCGTCAAGCGCATGGAGGAACTCGGCATCGGCCGGCCTTCCACCTATGCGGCGACGCTCGCGGTCTTGCGCGAGCGCGAATATGTGCGCATCGAGAAGAAGAGGCTCGTCCCCGAGGACAAGGGCCGCCTCGTCGTGGCCTTCCTCGAAAGCTTCTTCCGCCGTTATGTGGAATACGACTTCACGGCGGATCTCGAAGGCCAGCTCGACCGCATCTCGAACCACGAGATCGACTGGAAGCAGGTCCTGCGCGACTTCTGGCGCGACTTCTCGGCCGCCATCGACGGCACGAAGGAGCTTCGCACCGGCGAGGTGCTGGATGCGCTCAACGACCTCCTCGGGCCGCACATCTTCCCGCCGAAGGCCGATGGCGGCGACCCGCGCGCCTGCCCGACCTGCGGCAGCGGCACGCTCTCCCTCAAGCTCGGCAAGTTCGGCGCCTTCATCGGCTGCTCGAACTATCCCGAATGCCGCTATACCCGTCCTCTCGCCGTGCCGAACGGCGAGGAGGGCGAAGGCACGCCGGGCACGCGCATCCTCGGCCAGGATCCGGAGACCGGCCTCGAAGTGAGCGTGCGGGACGGGCGCTTCGGCCCCTTCATCCAGCTCGGCGAGGGAGCCGAGGGCGAGAAGCCGAAGCGCTCCTCGATCCCGAAAGGCATGGCGCCGGCCGGCCTCGATCTGGAGCGCGCCCTGGCGCTCCTCTCCCTCCCGCGCGAGGTGACGAAGCATCCCGAGAGCGGCGAGCCGATCCTGGCCGGGATCGGGCGGTTCGGGCCCTATGTCCAGCACGGCAAGACCTATGCGAGCCTCGGCCGCGACGACGACGTGCTGGAGATCGGTGCCAACCGCGCGATCGACCTCGTCGTCGCCAAGGAGCAGGGCGGAGGACGCGGCGGGCGCGCCGCCGATCCCGGCCGCCCTCTCGGAGACGACCCGGAAACCGGCAAGCCCGTGGCCGTGAAGGCCGGCCGCTACGGTCCGTATGTGACGGACGGGGAGACCAACGCCACCCTGCCCCGCGGCCAGGCGGCGGAGGCGGTGACGCTCGCGGAGGCGGCGGCCCTCCTCGCCGCCCGCCGCGCGGCCGGCCCGAGCAAGCGCGGCGCGGCGCGGCGCAAGACCACCAAGGCCGCCACCGCCAAGCCTGAAAAGACGGCGAAGGCGGCCTCGTCGGCCAAGGCAAAGGCGCCGGCAGGAAAAGCGGCCCCGAAGCGGGCGGCGAAAAAAGCCGCGAAGGAAAGCTGAGCCCGGCGGGGTGCCCCTCTGGCCTCGATAGCTCGCGCCAACCCTCCCCCCGCTTGCGGTGGGGAGGGCCGAGTCGCGCCGAAGGCGCGAACCGGGGTGGGGGGCGTCGACGCGAGCACCTATACCTCACGACAGGCGGAGCCGCCCCCACCCGGCTCGGCCTTCGGCCGAGTCCGCCCTCCCCACCGCAAGCGGGGGGAGGGTTGGCGCAGCGGAAGCCCCCACGATTCGCCGTGGAGAAATACGGTTTCCGGTTTGTTCTCTTTACCCTCCTCCGCTAGCTTCGAGATCCGGCGAATCAGTGTGTGAGTTCAGATGGCCGAACGCGATCTCTTCGGCGGAGGCGGTGCGGCGCTCCGCAAGGTGGCGGATGCGATGCGGGCCGCGTCGGCGCCTCAGCCGGCTCCCGCGGCCTCGCCCCCGCGCCCGAGGCGGAGCGCCCCGACCGGCGGCGCTGCCGCCCAGCCTGCCGCGGCGGCGGATTACGACGCTTCCGCCATCGAGGTGCTGGAGGGGCTCGAGCCGGTCCGGCGCCGGCCCGGCATGTATATCGGCGGCACGGACGAGCGGGCCCTTCACCACCTCTTCGCGGAGGTAATCGACAACTCGATGGACGAGGCGGTCGCGGGCCATGCGAGCTTCATCGAGGTGGAGCTGGAGGAAGGCGGCTTCCTCACCATCACCGATAACGGCCGCGGCATCCCGGTGGACCGGCATAAGAAGTTCCCCGGCAAGTCCGCGCTCGAAGTCATCATGACCACGCTGCATGCGGGCGGGAAATTCGATTCGAAGGTCTACGAGACCTCGGGCGGCCTGCACGGCGTCGGCGTCTCGGTCGTCAATGCCCTCTCCGACCTGCTCGAGGTCGAGGTGGCCCGCGAGCAGACGCTCTACCGGCAGTGCTTCTCGCGGGGCATCCCGCAAGGCCCCCTCGCCGAGGTCGGGCGCGTGCACAACCGGCGCGGCACCCGCATTCGCTTCCATCCCGATCCGCAGATCTTCGGCGAGGCCGCCCGTTTCGTGCCGCGGCGCATCTTCAAGATGGCGCGCTCGAAAGCCTATCTCTTCGGCGGGGTCGAGATCCGCTGGCGCTGCGCCCCCTCCCTTCTCGCCGGGACCGACAACGTTCCGGCGGAGGCGGTCTTCCGCTTTCCCGGCGGCCTGCGCGATTATCTCCTGCGCGAGATCGAGGGCGCGACCCAGGTCGCCGAGGGCCTCTTCACGGGCAAGGTGACGAAGCCCGGCGGCCATGGCTCGCTTGAATGGGCGCTCGCCTGGCTCGCGGATGCGGACGGGTTCTCCACCTCCTACTGCAACACCATCCCGACGCCGGAGGGTGGCACGCACGAGAACGGGCTGCGCCTCGCGCTGCTGCGGGGCCTGCGCGACCATGCCGAGCGGGTCGGGCAGCAGAAAAGGGTGGCCGCCGTCACGACCGACGACGTCATGGCGCAATGCGCCTCGATGCTGTCCGTCTTCATCCGCGAGCCGGAATTCCAGGGCCAGACCAAGGACAAGCTGGCGACGAGCGAGGCGACGCGCATCGTCGAGGGCACCATCCGGGACGCCTTCGACCACTGGCTGGCCGCCTCCCCCCAGCAGGCCAACAAGCTGCTCGACTGGGTGGTCGAGCGCGCCGAAGAGCGGCTTCGCCGCCGCGCGGAGAAGGAGGTCGCCCGCAAGAGCGCGACCCGCAAGCTGCGCCTTCCCGGCAAGCTCGCCGACTGCACCCGCGCGGGCGCGGCGGGCTCCGAGCTTTTCATCGTCGAGGGCGATTCGGCCGGCGGCAGCGCCAAGCAGGCGCGCGACCGGGCGACCCAGGCCGTCCTGCCGTTGCGGGGCAAGATCCTGAACGTCGCCTCGGCCGGCCGGGACAAGCTCGTCGCCAACCAGCAGCTCTCGGACCTCGTCCAGGCCCTCGGCTGCGGCACCGGGGGCCAGTACAAGGACGGGGACCTGCGCTACGAGAAGGTGGTGATCATGACGGATGCCGATGTCGACGGCGCCCATATCGCCTCCCTCCTCATCACCTTCTTCTACCGGCAGACGCCGCAGCTCATCGGGAACGGGCATCTCTACCTCGCCGTGCCCCCGCTCTACCGGCTGACCCAGGGGGAGAAGACGGTCTACGCGAGAGACGAGGCGCATCGCGAGGAGTTGCTGAGGAAGGCATTCAGGGGCTCCGCCAAGGTCGATGTGGGACGCTTCAAGGGCCTCGGCGAGATGCTTCCGGCCCAGCTCAAGGAGACGACGATGGATCCGCGAAAGCGGACGCTCCTGCGGGTGATCGTCGAGGAGGAGGAGGTGGAAGGGACTGGCGAGACCATCGAGCGGCTGATGGGAAACAAGCCCGAGGCACGCTTCGCCTTCATCCAGGAGCGCGCGGCTTTCGCGGACGAAGCCGGGCTCGACATCTGAAGGCAGCCCCGCCCGAATCGGGGCCACGCAACCAAAGGACTTGTTCTTTACCGAAACTTCACTCCGTGGCGCGAAATTCGCACTTGCTCTCTACGAGGCGGAGCCCGGTTGCATGTTCGGTGAAGAAGGCAAGAAGCGCTCATCCCTGATCGAGAGCGCGATCAAGACGGCAGTGATCATCGGCGGCGTGTCGTGGCTCGCGGCGAGCTGGATCTCGGCGGCGGCGGAGCGGCAGACGCTGGCACGGGGCGCCTGGCAGGCCAGCCATGGCGAGGATCCCGCGACCACGGGCTCGATCGGCTTAAGGGCGGCCACCGGCAGGATCGACCCCTGTGCCGCTCCTCAACGTTGAGAGAGCTTTTAGGCACCCTTCCACGCGCCTTCGTTGTTGACAGACGGGACGTTCCCCTCGATATACGCGGCGGCGGCGCAACTCGTGCAGCCGCAGGCGTCGCGCGCTCGCTGACGCCCAATGCCGGAACGTCCAGCCGGGTCCACCAGCCAGATTTTCCGGTCACAGTCGCGGGCCGCGAGCGCGTGTCCGGCATGGTCGTCGTCCTGAATGTCTTTTGCTGATCTCGGTCTGAGCGAGAAGGTTCTTCAAGCGGTCGCCGCCGCGGGTTACAGCGAACCCACCCCCATCCAGCATCAGGCCATTCCCCACGTGCTCGCGAGGCGGGACGTGCTGGGCATCGCGCAAACCGGAACGGGCAAGACGGCCGCCTTCGTCCTGCCCATGCTGACGCTGCTGGAGACGGGACGCGCGCGGGCCCGCATGCCGAGGACCCTGATCCTCGAGCCGACGCGCGAGCTGGCCGCCCAAGTCGTCGAGAATTTCGAGAAATACGGGATCAACCACAACCTGTCGGTGGCGCTCCTGATCGGGGGCGTGTCCTTCGCCGACCAGGACGCCAAGATCACGCGCGGCGTGGACGTCCTCATCGCGACGCCGGGCCGGCTGCTCGACCATTTCGAGCGCGGCAAGCTCCTTCTCACCGGCGTCGAGCTGCTCGTCATCGACGAGGCGGACCGGATGCTCGACATGGGCTTCATCCCGGATATCGAGCGGATCGCCAAGCTGACGCCCTTCACGCGCCAGACCTTGTTCTTCTCCGCCACCATGCCGCCGGAGATCGAGCGCCTCTCAGAGAGCTTCCTCCACAATCCCGTCCGCACGGAAGTGGCGCCCCCCTCCTCGACGGCCTCCACGATCACCCAGCGCCTCTTCGCCACGGGCGCCGAGAGCCATCAGAAGCGCGAGAGGCTGCGGGATCTGATCCGCAGCGCGGCCGACTTCAAGAACGCGATCATCTTCTGCAATCGCAAGCGGGAAGTCGGCATTCTTCACAAATCGCTTCAGCGGCACGGCTTCTCCGCCGCGGCCCTCCACGGCGATCTCGACCAGCGCGCCCGCATGGCGGCGCTCGACAGCTTCCGAAGCGGCGAGATTCCCCTCCTGGTCGCGAGCGACGTCGCCGCGCGCGGCCTCGACATTCCGGCCGTCAGCCACGTCTTCAACTACGACGTTCCCCATCACGCCGAGGATTACGTCCACCGGATCGGTCGGACCGGCCGCGCCGGCCGGACCGGCCACGCCTTCACGCTGGTCGCGCCCGGCGACGAGCGGTCCCTCGCGGCGATCGAGACGCTGATCGGCCAGCCGGTGACCTGGGAAGGGCCCGATCTCAGCAGCCTTCCCGAACCTTCGGAGCGGCCGCGCTCCTCCCGCGGCCGGGGCGAGCGCGCCAGCTCTTCGCGGAGCGGGCGGGACGATCGCGGACGGCGGGGGCGCGAGAGAGAAGATCGCCCCGCAAAGGCTCTCCCCAAGCCGCGCGAGCCGCGCGAGGAAAAGACGCTCGCAGCCGAGCCCGCCCGGCGGCGCGCGCAACCGAGGCCGGAGCGGGATTCGAGACCCGACCGGGATTCGGATGGGACGGGGGTCGTCGGCCTCGGCGACCACGTCCCCGCCTTCCTGGCCCGCGCCCCCCGGCCACGCTCCGGGAGGTGACGGCAACGACGTTCCGACCGTCGTCGGGCCGTGTTTCTCGTCAGTTCGAGCGGAGAACGAAGCGGCGGTTGTCCTGCTGCACCGGCCGCGCGTTGTTCGGATAGAGCTTGGCGAAGCTCGCGACATCCGCGGCGGCGACCGGGACCGGATTCGTCAGCACCAGCCATTCGACGACTTCCGAGCAGGGCGGCGTCGTCAGCGAACCCGAATAGCGATAGTAGGACAACTCGGCCGGCAGCAGCGCATTCGGATCGATGCCGGCGGGCGCCGGCACGGGAGGCCCTTCCGCCTTCGGCATGCCCGCGATGATCTTGCCGAAGGTCGGATTCGACGCCCCCTCCACCAGCAGCACCCCGATCACCGCGAGCCCCCCGGAGCCCTGGTGGACGAAATGCGCTTCCATCGGAAAATTCCGGCCCGCGACCAGGTGCTCGCTGGGCCGGTGGAAATGCAGTTGAACCAGCTTGTAGTCGGCATCGCCGAGCTTGAGGCCGCTGCCCTCGGCGAAATTGACCTGGATCGTGTGCCCGTTATTGACGATGGTGTCGGCCTTCTTCGCCCAGGCCAGTTTCAGCGGCGGGAGCTGGGATGTGATCGTGGGACCGATATCGATCGGCGATTGCTGGGCGCCGACCGTGCAGGTCTTGCTGGCGGCGTCGAGGTCGCCCCATTTGGCGGGCCCGGTCGCCCCCTCGTAGCTCCAATGCGCGGCCTCCGCCGCGAAGCTCCTGGACGAGCAGAGCGGGCAAGCCGCCAATCCGGCAAATGTCTTCAGCAGGCTACGACGATCCATGGGCACCTCCATGCCCAGGATACGCTGTTTGCCGGCAGCGAGGAACGGGGATTCAGCGGAGCCGCTCGGGGGCGGCCGGCGTGATCGCCACCGATTCCCCGCAGCCGCAAGCCGAAGTCTGGTTCGGATTGTTGAAGGTGAAGCCGGAGGACATCTTCGTCGTCTGGAAGTCCATCTCCGTGCCGAGCAGGAAGAGGATCGCCTTCGGGTCGATCAGGATCTTCACGCCCTTGTCCTCGACGATCTCGTCGTGAGGACCGATCTCCTCGGCATATTCCATCGTGTACGACATGCCGGCGCAGCCGCCGTTCTTCACGCCGACGCGCAGCCCGGCGATCGGCTTGTCCATGCGGGACATGATGGCGCGCACGCGCTCGGCGGCGGCATCGGTGAGGGAGACGACCTTGAAGCCGGGAGCGGCCATGAGCGATTCCGAGGCTGGCTGAGGCAATGACATGTAGGGCCTGAGGCGGGCTTTTCAAATATCCCGCACCCGCGAGAAGGAGAAAGCCGCAAGTCCCACATGCAGGTCGCGCAGGCCGTCGGCGCAGAGGTCGCGTGGATCGGACAGAAGGGTCAGCTCGACCTCGCCCCCCTTCTCGACCCTGGCTCCGAGGCGAATCTCCTGCGGCGCAGCCCCCCGCAGCCTCGCCTCCTCCTGCATGCCGCCGCTTTCCAGCCGCAGCCTCGCCTCGTCCAGGCCGGGCGGCGGGACGAGCCGGAGCGTCACCACCAACTCCTCGCCCGGCGCCTCGTCCGTGAAAAAGCGAAGCTTCGCCTCCGGGCGGCTGCTCCAGGCCCCCCAGCTCTCGAGCCCGTGCCAGCCTTCCGCCAGGGCGAGCCGGGCGACCTTGTGGCTCCAGGGCCGGAGGACGTCGCCCGGCAGGTTCTCCAGGGAATAGGCGATATCCGCCTTCAGCAGCGGCACCTTCTCCACCGACGCGGCGGAATCCTCCGCCAGGGCCTCGACCGCCTCGTGGAAGGAGAAGGTCGTCTCGTCCCAGCTCCGCGGCCGGAAGGCGGCCGCAATGGCGCGCTCCCGATCCCGCCGATGGGACGGATCGAAAATCGCGCGCTCGAAGACCTCGAAGGCGGAAAGAGGGTCGCAGGGATCGATATAGTCGCAGAAATCCCCGCCCACCTCCGGGATCGAGCTGCTCTTCGAGGCGACGCACAGCTTGCCCGCCGCGAGGCTCTCGCCCACCGGCATGCCCCAGCCCTCGACGAAGCTCGGAAAGGCCGTGAACAGGCAACCGCGATAGAGCGCCAGAAGCTCGCCGTCGCCGAGATCGTGCTTCACGACGATCCGGCCCGCCAGGAAGCCGGTCACGCGGCAAAGGTCCCGGAATTCGGCGATCCCCCAGCCCCAATGGCCGACGAGGACCAGATCCGGGACCGCCTCCGCGCCGTATTTGCGCAGGAGCGCGGCCCAGACGTCGAACAGCAGCAGGTGGTTCTTGCGCCCTTCGAGCGTGCTCACACAGAGGACATAGGGGCGCGGATGCGCGGGCACGGCATCGACCTGCGCCATATGGGGCCCGCGCGGCAATTCATGCGGCAGCGGCACCACCCGCGCCGGGGGCCGCCGGCCCGTCTCGGTGGAGAGGAAACAGCCGAGCTGGCGCTCGACGAAGGAGGAGTTCGTCAGGAAGAAATCGCAGAGGGAAAAAACCTCCATTCCCCGCTCCCGAACCTCCGCGAGACTGGCCGCATCCACGAACCGGCCGGCGGTGAAGGGAATGAGATCGTGGATATAGGCGCAGATCCGCACGCCCCGGGCGCGGATGCCGAGGAGCGTGGGGGCGTAGTCGGGGATGATCCAATAAGCTCCCGTGATCACGTAGCGATCTCCGGGGCGGAAGATCGCGCGCCGTCCTTCGTCGCGGATCGCCGCCACATCCGCGCTCAGCTCCGCCTGCGCGGCCGTCCCGGACAGGGCCTTGCCGACGAGACGTCGCAGCCCCTCCCCCGGCAGCACGACGATCTCCCCGTCCTCGGCGGGGGCGCAGAACTCGAAGGCCGGAAGCCTGGAGGATTGCGACAGTGAGGTCAGGATCAGGCCCGAGACCACGCGCTGGATCCCGGTGACCAGCGCGCGCTCCTCCAGGACGGCGAGAAGATCGCAGATGTCGAGAAAGGCGACGGGCCCCGGCGCGGAGCGCTCGTGATCCCGGCGAGCAACGTCGCGCCGCGCTGGGACGGCGCGCGTTCCGAGGCGAAGGATGCGCCCGCCGCCGCGCGTCGCCATCTGCGCGAAGCGCGCGGCATCGAGGCCCCTTCGCAAGGCTCCCGCCTCATCGGCGAGGCCGAGTTCCTTTGCCGTCTCCATGCGAAGGGCGAAGGTCTCCACCTGCCGGGCGCCGCGCAGGCTCAGATTCGGGATGGCGAATTCATAGGCGTGCCGGCCCTCGCCGATCCCGGCCGATGTGAGGTCGGGCCTGAGGGCGCTCGCTCCCGTCATGGCGGCCGGCATGCCGTCCACGACCAGCACGACCTGCACGGGCCGGCTGAAATCGGAGGTGTCGGCGGCCCACCCGGCGACGACGCGCCTCTCGAACCTGTCGAGGTGGCCGGCGAGCGGCGTCCTGCCGGAGGGCCGCCGCAGCTTGCGGAGCAAAGCCGGCCATTTCACGATCGGGCACCTCCCTCCCGCAGGCGGCGGATCGGGACGCGGAAGACCCCGCGTCCCGGATGGCGGGAGGGGCCCCGCTCGCCCCTCACCCCTGCTGGAGCTTGCCGTCGATCCGGCGCCAGATGTTCAGCGGATTTCCGTCCCTCAGGGCCACCGGCAGCAGGTCCTCGGGCAGGTCCTGGTAGCAGACCGGCCGCAGGAAGCGGGCGATGGCGAGCGTGCCAACCGAGGTCGAGCGCCCGTCCGAGGTCGAGGGGAAGGGTCCGCCATGGACCATGGCATGCGCCACCTCGACGCCGGTGCCGAAGCCGTTGACGAGGATGCGGCCCGCCTTGCGCTCGAGCAGCGGCAGAAGCCGGCGCATCGCCGCGTGGTCGCTCTCCTCGATATGCAGGGCGGCGGTGAGCTGCCCCTCCAGGCTCTCCAGGATCGAGACCAGTTCCGCCTCGTCCTTGCAGCGCACGACCAGCGAGGACGCCCCGAAGATCTCGTCCTGCATGGCGTGGTTGGACTTGAAGGCGGGAGCCCCCGTGCAGAACAGCCCCGGCCTGCCCTGGTAGGGGCCGCCCTCCTGGCCGCGGGCCAGGGTCTCGACCTTGTCCTGCTGGCCGAGCTTCGCGGCGCCGCCCTCATAGGCATCGAAGATGCCGGGCGTCAGCATGGTCGAGGCGGGCGCCGCCGCGACGGCTTCGGACGCCGCCTTCAGGAACTCGTCCAGGCCCGGCCCCTCGATGGCCAGGATCAGGCCGGGATTGGTGCAGAACTGCCCCGCTCCGAGCGTCAGTGCCCCGACGAAGCCCCGGGCGATCTCCGCCGGGCGCGCCTTCAGCGCCCCGGGCAGCAGGATGACCGGGTTGATGGAACTCATCTCGGCATAGACCGGGATGGGCTCGGGCCGCTCCGCCGCCACCTTCATGAGCGAGGTGCCGCCGCGCCGCGAGCCCGTGAACCCGACCGCCTTGATGCGCGGATCCGCCACGAGGCTCTGCCCGAGCTGGTAGCCGCTCACGTAGAGGAGCGAGAAGACGCCTTCCGGCAGCCCGCAATCGGCGACCGCCTTCTGCACCGCGCGGCCCACCAGTTCGGAGGTGCCGGGATGGGCCGAATGGGCCTTGGCGACGACGGGACAGCCCGCCGCCAGCGCCGAGGCCGTGTCGCCGCCCGCGACCGAGAAGGCCAGGGGGAAATTCGAGGCCGAGAAGACCGCGACCGGGCCGAGAGGCACGTTGCGCAGCCGCAGATCCGGGCGCGGCATCGGCTTCCTGTCGGGAAGCGCGGGGTCGATGCGGGGATCGAGGAACGAGCCGTCGCGCACGACCTGGGCGAAGAGCTTGAGCTGGCCGACCGTGCGGCCGCGCTCTCCCTCGATCCGCCCCCGCGGCAGGCCGCTCTCGGCCATGCAGCGCAGAATCAGCTCGTCCCCGATCGCCAGGATGTTGTCCGCGATCGTCTCCAGGAACCTGGCCCGCTCCTCGAGCGGCAATTCGCGATAGGGGTCGAAGGCGGCCCAGGCGAGCCCGCAGGCGCGGTCGATCTCCTCCTTGGTGAGGCCGGCGAATTTCGGCGCCAGCGGCTCGCCCCCCTTCGTCATGTCCACCGAGACGATCTCGCCCTGCGAGCCACGCACGGCCGCGCGGCCGATCAACGATTCACCCTTCAACGTCATCCTGTTCTCCTCCAGGCCGCGAGCGCAGCCTCCTGTCCCATCATTGTTCGAGGCTCAAATCCCCGCCGCCCGCCGGACCCGGAAAGGGCGCCGGCGAAGCGGTCAAAACTGCCTTCAGAGGCAGGCCGTAATGCCGCCGTCGACGTAGAGCACATGCCCGTTGACGAAAGAAGACGCGTCGGAGGCGAGGAAGATCGCCGCTCCGGCCAGTTCCTCGACATTCCCCCACCGCCGCGCGGGCGTCCGCTGCTCCAGCCAGGACGAGAAAACCGGGTTCTCGACGAGCGCCTGGTTCAGCTCCGTCTTGAAATAGCCCGGCGCGATCGCGTTGACCTGGAGCCCGTGCGGGCCCCAATCGGTGGCCATGCCCTTCGTGAGCTGCTTGACGGCTCCTTTCGAGGCCGTATAGGGCGCGATTCCCGGCCGGGCCAGCTCGCTCTGGACAGAGGCGATGTTGATGATCTTGCCGCGGCCGCGGCCGATCATGCGCCTCGCCACGGCTTGCCCCACATAGAAGACGGAATCGAGATTGGTCCGCATCAGCTCGGACCACTTCTCGACGGGAAAGTCTTCCAGCGCGGTGCGGAACTGCATGCCGGCATTGTTGACGAGGATGTCGATCGGCCCGATCTCGGCCTCGATCTTCTCGATGCCCGCCGCGACGATGTTCGGCCGGGTGACGTCGAAAGCGGCCGTCTCGACCCCCGTGAAGCCATCCTTGGTGAGCTCGGCCGCGGCGACCGCGAGCCGGGCGCCGTCGCGCCCGTTGAGGATCACCCGCGCCCCCGCCCCGGCGAGGCCGCGGGCGAGCGCATGGCCGATCCCCTTGCTCGAGCCCGTGACCAGGGCCGTCCGGCCCGACAGATCGAAGAGTTTCACCGGCATCTCCCTATCAGCAAGGAGATAAGCCAAGTCGGGCGGCGGGCTCAACCGCGGACAGCGCTCACGCCGTGCTGCCGGCATCCACGGTCAGGACGGTGCCGGTGATGTGGCGGGCCTTGTCCGACATCAGGAAGGCGACCGCGTCGGCCACGTCGCGCGGCTCGGGCAGGCGGCGGAGCGCGCTCCGGCCGGCGATCCGCGCCCGTTCCGCCTCGTCCATGCCCTCCGTCAGCGAGGTCTCGACGAAGCCTGGGGCGACCGCATTCACCGTCACCCCGAGCTTGCCGACCTCGCGGGCGAGCGAGCGCGTGAAGCCGATCATGGACGCTTTCGTCGCGGCATAAACCGAGAGCGCGTTGTAGCCGGTGAAGGCGATGATCGAGCTGACATTCACGATCCGGCCCCGGCCCGCGCTCATCATCCCGCGCACGAGATGCTTGGTGAGCATCATCGGCGCGAGCGTGTTCAGATGCACCAGCCGGGCGATCTCCGCATTCGGCATGGTCGCGAGCAGCCCCGGCGTGCCGATCGCGGCGTTGTTGACGAGGCCGTAGACGGGACCGTGCGCCGCCCGGATGCGCCGCGCCAGAGGCTGCAACCCGTCCAGCTCGCCGAGATCGCAGGGCTCGAAGAGGATCGCGCCCGGTGCCGCCTTCCCCATGGCCTCGTCGAGGGCGGCGGTCGGCCGGCGCGCCACCGCGACGACGCGATGGTCCGTGGCGAGCGCCTCGGCGATGGCGAGGCCGATGCCGCGGCTCGCCCCGGTGACGACCACCACCGGCGCGCTCACGGCGCCCTCCGCAGCTTGCCGCCGGCCGTCAGCGGCAGGCCGGGCACGAATTTCACGCTCGCCGGCACCTTGTGGCGGGCGAGACGGGGGCGACAATGGGCGAGGATCGCGCCCTTCAGGAGCACGGGATCCTCGGGCGGCTCCGCCTTCTCCTCGCGCAGCACGATCTCGGCCTCCACGACGGCGCCGAGAAGCGGGTTCGGCCGGGCGCGGACCCGCGACATCGACACGCGCGGATGAGCGTTGATGACGCTCTCCACTTCCTCCGGCTGCACCTTGGCGCCGCCGACATTGATGACGCCGGAACGCCGGCCGAGGAAATGGTAGCGCTCCCCGCGCAGTTCCACCCGATCGCCCGTATCGACGAAGCCGTCGGGTGCGATCAGTTCCTCGGCATCGGGTCCGAGATAAAGCCGCCCGGTCCGCCTGGAGCGGACATGCAGGGTATCGTCGCGCAATTCGATCTCGATCCCTGCGCGGGCTCCGAGGAACGTCGCCGGAAAGCCCTCGCGCCCATCCTCGACGGTGAAGCCGACGCCGCCCTCGGTCGAAGCATAGGCATGGGCGAGGCGGGCCTTCGGAAAGGCCGCCTTCAGGAGATCGAGGACGGCCTGGTCGGCGATCTCGCCCGAGAGGCGGACATAGCGGGGCGCGAGGCGGCCAAGTTCCGGGCTCATCAACGCGAGGCGCCAATGCGACGGGGTGCCGAGGAGATGCGTGACGCCCGCCTCCGCCGCGCGCGCCAGGAAGGCGCGTACCGGCTCCCCGGCATGGGACAGGACGAGGGAGGAAGGTCCGAGCATCGCGCGCAGGAACACTTGCAGGCCGCCATAGCGGCGGATGTCGTAGAAGGTGCTCCAGACGGTGCCGGGCTCCGTCGCGACAGCGGTGTCGATGGCGCCCGCAAGGCCCTCGAGCGTATGGACGACGAGCTTCGGCGCCCCGGTGGTGCCCGATGTCGCGAGCACCCATTCGGTGTCCAGGGAAGAGCCCGCCACCGCGCAGGCCGCCTCCACGTCGAGGCAGGGCAGGCAGGCCAGCGCCTCCGCGTAGGGGCTGCCCGCATCGGTGACGGCAAGCTCCACCTCGGCATCGGCGACGATGCGCGCCACGTGGTCCGGCGGCAGGCCGGGAGGCGCCAGGACCAGCCGGCGCACGAGGCCGTCGAGGGCGACCATCGCCCGCCCCGCCGTCAGTTGCCGGCCGGTGGCCACAAGCACGGAGCGGCCGGCGAGCTTCGCCGCGGCCGGCTCCTGCCCGGACCCGCGCAGGAGATCGGCATAGGCGATGCTCGTGCGGTCGTCCGACAGGACGAGGCCGTCCAGCCTCGCCGCCCCCAGTCGTTCGCGCAAGGTCATGGGAGTCAGGCCGCCCGCTTCAGGACGGCCCGGTCGTAGAGCGCGACGAGGTCGCCCACCGTGACGGGGAGGTCGGCCGTCTCCATGTCGCTGAACGGATCGATTCCGGTCAGGTCCTCCATCCGCGCCACGAACAGCGCGAAGCAGAGGGAGTCGAATTCCGTGTCGACGAGGACCAGGTCGTCCGTGATCGGCGGCATCTTTCTCTCGTGGTCGCGGGTGATCGCCTCCATCTCGGCGACGATGGTCGAATGCAGGGTCATGGGTCTCTCCGGGGTTGGACTGGATCAGGCGGCGATGCGGGAGCCGGCGAGCAGGCCGGCGAAATCCGCCGCGATCGCCCGCAGGATCGGCCGCGACCTCGGGATGAGGCGGCCGAGGCCGTAGAAGAAATGAATCATGCCGGGATGGCATTCGTGCCTCACGGCCACGCCCGCGCGCCGCAGTCTCGCGGCATAGGCGGCTCCGTCGTCGCGGACGGGATCGAATTCGGCGGTATGGATATGGGCCGGCGGCAGGCCGCGCAGATCGGCCGCGCGCAGGGGCGAGAAGCGCGAGGCGAGCGTCCCGAGCCCGCAGGTTTCGGCATCCCGGCGGATCGTCCCCGCATCCAGGAAATATCCTCTCGCATGGTCGCGGCGTGAGGGGCTCGTGCCGAGGGGGTCGAGGACGGGGCAGATGAGAAGCTGGCCCGCGATGGCCAAGTCGCCCCGCATCTCCTGGCAGGCGGCGGCGGCGAGGCCCGCTCCGGCCGAATCGCCGCCGATGGCGAGGCGTCCCGGATCGATCCCGAGGGAGCGGGCATGCTCCGCCACCCAGGCCGTCGCCGCGAGAGCGTCGTCGAGGGCGGCGGGAAAGAGATGCTCGGGCGCAAGGCGATAGGCGACGGAGACGATCCGCAACCCGCCCTCCGCGAGCGTGCGGCAGATGCCGTCATGCGTGTCGAGGTCGCCGGTCACGAGGCCGCCGCCGTGGAAGAAGACGAGGCCGGC
>NZ_DAOLAJ010000012.1:27445-30441 GCF_035325185.1 Enterovirga sp.
CTGCGCAAGCCCTCGCGCCGGGCCGCGAGGCTCGGATCGGCCTCCCCGCCGAGCGCCATCATGTCGAGGAAGCGGCGGATATGGGGATCGAGCGGCATCTTCGGTGCCCTGTCAGAGCCTCAGGGCGGCGCGCACCGATGGCGGCCAGCCGGCGATCGTGGCGCCGTGGGTCGCGAAGAGCGCCACGGCCAGCCGGTCCATGCCGAAGGCGACACATCCGGTATGGGCCGGCTCGCCATCGGCGAGGTGCAGGCCCCAGGTCGTGCCGAAATGCTCGCGGTGATAGTTGAAGCTCATGCAGGCCGTGCCGGCCGCCGCGCCTCGCAGCGGGATCAGCAGCTCGAATTTCAGCGATTGCTCGAGCTGGCTGAAAGCCATGATCTGGCCGAGGCGCCCGAAGAACGGGTCGCTCGCCTGCTCGACCGTATAGGGCAGGCCCAGCTCGTCGGCGATCTCCTTCGCGCGCACGATCCAGCTCTCGCGGAAGGCGGCCACCTGCTCGGGCGTGCCGACGCGGACATATTCCCGCATTCGGAAGGACTGGAGGCGGTCGAGATGCGCCGAGGGCTCGCGGCGGAAGCAGTCGCAGGCGACGTCGAACCGATAGCCCCGCTCCGGCACGGGGCCGCGCTCGGCGGCGATCGGATAGACCGGATAGCAGGAGGCGGGGGTCAGGACGAGGTCGGCGGGCTCCAGGCTCGTCGTCCAGTCGCCGCCCTGCCCGTGGCGGTCGGCCGCCGCCCTGATCTCGGCCTCGCTCCCCTCGAGGCAAGCGACGCAGCCGATGAGGTTCGGGAAGCTCTTGAGATAGCCGTGGCGCTCGAGATCGGCGCGGCTCATCACGGGGGGAAAGCGGAAGATTTCCGTCTCGTCCTCGCGGCGCGAGGAGATCAGGGCGGCGAGGCCCTCGACCACCGATTCATAGGCGCCGGTGCGGGCATAGACGCCCTGCGCGTTCATCGGCCGGAACATCGTATCGAAGAGCTTGTCCAGGGGATCCTGCACCGGGGGAGAGGCCGGCGCGTTCATCACGTTCATGTTCATGGCGGCTTCCTGAAAGAATGAGGGGTCAATCGCGGAGCGAGGCGGCGACGGGAGTCATGAGGGTGGCGGTGGCGAGATTGGCGAGGATCCGGTCGTTGTGGATCATGATCGGAGCCGAGAGGATGTCGCGGAGCGGCCGGCCGATGCTGAAATCGCCGTCCTCGCGGTAGCCGGCGAGGCCGTTGGCGCGCATCGCACTGCTCACCGCCGCAACCGCGAGTTCCGACACCTCGACCTTGAGCATGGTGATCGCGGTCTGGAAATCGAGGGCGGCGAGGGCGTCCGGCTCGGCTTCCGCGGCCTCGAAGCGGTCGATCCCCTGAGAGATCAGGGCGCGGGCCTGTTTCAGGCTGGACACGGCGCGGGCATAATGCAGGGCGCCGGGCGGGCTCGCGCCGCCGGCCCCGCGCATCGCGGTCCGCGTGAAAGCCTGCGCCCGCTCGACGGCCCCGGCGGCGATGCCCGCCCAGGCGCTCGACCACAGGATGTGGGAGACCGGCGTCATGGTCTGGTTGTGGATGTCGGCATAGCGCGCGCCCAGCACCTGCTCGGGGCGACCGCGGGCTCGCAGGCGAAAGCCGCTGCTGCATGTGCCGCGCATCCCGAGCGTCTCCCAGCCGCTCAGCCGCTCGAGCGTGTAATCCTCCTTGAGGAAGGCGCAGAGCACCTGGTCGGAGGGGCCGGCATCCGCCGACCTGCGGGCCACCGTGACGATGCCGTCCGCCTCCGCGCCGTAGGAGATGACGGTCGCCGCCCGCTCCAGCGTGATCCACTCGCCGTCCGGCTCGACGGCCGCCGCGGAGGAGCGGACGTTGCCGCCGCCCTGTCCTTCGGTCGTCGAGGAGGCGAGAAGCAACTGGCGGTCCGCGATGCGGCGCATCAGGCTCCCGAGCCACGGCTCTCCGCGCCCGTGGCGCGTGAGGCAGGCGACCTTCGTCTGATGCATCGCGAAGATCATCGCCGAGGACGAGCAGGCGCGGCCGAGTGTGTAGCAGATCTCGGCCAGCGTCCGGACCGGAGCCCCCTCCCCGCCGAATTCGATCGGGATCGCCGCCCCCAGAAGACGCTGCGAGCGCAGGGCCGCCATCGCCTCCGCCGGAAAGCGCGCCTCGCGATCAACGCTCTCCGCAGCCACCGATGCCGCCGCCGCCGCGGCGGCCGCGCGGGCCGCAAGGCCGATCGCCCCGCCCGCCGGATCCGTCGCGATGATCCTGTGCTGCACCGTCATGGGTTCCTCCGAGGCGCCGTGGGCGGCCGGCCCGGAGAATTCCGGCAGGCTGCGTCCGATCCCCGGAACTTAGGACGAGACCTTCAAAGTCGGATTAAGTCGATTGCTCGAATGCATCGATATCGGCGCTACACCAAGTTAACCAAGAGTGAGATTAACGATGAATGCCGGACTATCGAAAGATTCCAACAATCGATCTCCCTCATGAAAATTCAATTCTATTGCCGCGTAGCCGGTCCGATCCAACGGAAACCGGATTGCACCTGGAGGACCGACTCTTATGCCCGGAATTCAGCCCGCCAGCACCGCCGACCGTACCAGGAGCCTGGCACGGAAGGTCGCCAGCCATCATGCGATCAAGCCGGATTTCAAAACCTCGGACGCCCTGGTCGATATCGGCCTGTCATCGCTCGACCTGGTCAATCTGATGATCGCGGTCGAGGCGGAGTTCGACATCATGATTCCGCCGGCCCTGCTCAGCCCGAAGAACTTCTATTCGATCGATACGATCGCCCGCATGGTCGAGACGGTCCGCTCGGGACAGGCGGCCTGAGGGGCGTTCGGCCCGGCGGGCCGGCCCTTCAGGGGCGGCGAAGCTCCAGGAAGCCCCCTTCCCCATAGACCAGCGCCCCGGATTCGGCCCGGTTGAGGCGGATCTCGCGCACCGCGCCGAGGAGGATCGCGTGGCTGTGCCGCTCGATCACCTCCTCGAGCTCGCAATCGA